>JBGTIE010000210.1:0-3347 GCA_041745855.1 Lysobacterales bacterium
AGGCGGCCTGCGCAAATGGATCCCCGAGTTGTACTCGGGCGAAGGCCTTGTTGAGGCGAGTGAAGCGTCTGACTGGACTGGCGCTCCGCACAGGAGCAGCAGTTGCTGCGCAACCGTTCCCGAGTGCAACTCGGGGTTCCATATGTGCCCTGCTCTACTATCTGCGCGGACAAGCCCCCAGCACCTTGCGCACACTGTTCTCGTCAAAACCGCGGGCCAGCAGAAAGCGCGCTCGACGGTTCCATTCGCGCGTGTCGGCTGCAGGCTCGCTGCCGAATTTGCGCTCGCAGGCCTCGGCCGCCTTCGCCTGCCAGTCAATTCCTTCCGTCTCCGTTGCCAGTTGCGCGTCGATGGTGTGGGCGTCCAGGCCTGCTTCGCGCAGGCGCTGGCGCAAGCGGCGCGGGCCCTGGCCGCGGCTGACTGCCTGCTGCAGACGAGCCTGCACATAGCGCTCGGTCGACAGCAGGCCGCGATCGGTGAGCAGTTCGACCGCGGCGCTTATCTCGTCTTCTCCAAATCCTTTCGCACGCAGCTTCGCGCTCAACTCGGCCGGCGAGTGCTCCCGCCTGGACAGCAGATCGACCGCGCGGGCAAGCGGATCGGTCGGGGTCTTGCTCCTGTCGGACGAGCTGTTGCGCATGATTGACTGCCGGTTGGGCACAAGGTCTGAACACTCGTCCCAGGCCACAAGGCTTGAACCGAGAAAGGCCAATTCAGAGTACCCGCTCGGGACACGCTTTGCAGACTCACAAGGCTTGCAGGCGACCGCGAAAGCTGCCTTTGCCTTTGGCCATTTGTGGAGGCTGCTTGCAGGCGACCGCGGTGACTTGTCGAAGCAAAAGCTAGGCAGCGCTGCGCGCTGCGATCGCGAGCAAGCTCGCTCCTACAAATACTCTATGCACTTGGGCAAATGACCACCGACATGGCACAAAGAAGCTGTGGAGGCTGCTTGCAGGCGACCGCGGTGGCTTGTCGAAGCAAAAGCAAAGGCAGCGCTGCGCGCTGCGATCGCGAGCAAGCTCGCTCCTACAAATACTCCATGCACTTCGACATGGCACAAGAAGCTGTGGAGGCTGCTTGCAGGCGACCGCGGTGGCGGCGTTTGGCTCTGGCAATTTATAGGAGGCAGCCTGTCGCTTATCAACGCCGAAACTGCGCCGGTCGCACTCCGACGGCGAGCAGCCCGACCACATAAATCACGCCCCCCACAGCCAGCAGGCCGAACACCGAGCCAAAGCGCTGCAAGCCGCCAAGCTGCGGGAAGTCGATCAGGGCGGACGGTGCCCAGGCCAGCCATGCCGCCAGCGGCAGCCCGGCGGCGGTCAGTTGCAGGGCGAATCGTCCCCAGCCGGTCAGCGGCTGATAGGCACCGGAGGCCTTCAGCCAGCGTAGCAGCAAGCCGAAATTGAGCCAGCCCGACAGCGCGCTGGCCAGTGCCAGTCCGGCGTGCGGGGCCGGTGCCTGGTGCCAGACCAGCAAGCCGACGATGATCGCGTTGAACACCATATTGGCGACCATCGCGATGATGCCGGCCTTGACCGGCGTGCGCGTGTCCTGGCGGGCGTAGAAGCCGGGCGCGATGATCTTGATCAGGATGAAGGCGGGCAAGCCTGAGCCCAGCGCGAGCAGTGCCCAGCCGGCCATGCGCACGTCCTCGGCGCCGAACTGGCGATAGCCGAACAGCGTCCACAGCAGCGGTTCAGCCAGCAGCATCAGCGCCAGCGCGGCCGGCATTGCGATGAACAGCCCCAGCCGCAGGCCCCAGTCCAGCGCGGCGGAGAAATCGATCGGTCGCGATTCGGTGTGGTGGGCCGACAGGTTGGGGAGGATCACTGTCGCCAGCGCGACGCCGAAGATCCCGAGTGGAAAATCCATCAGCCGCTCGGCGTAGTACAGCCAGCTGACGCTGCCGGCGATCAGGAAGGAGGCGATCACGGTGTCGATCAGCATGTTGATCTGTGCCACCGACGAACCAAACAGGGTCGGAATCATCAAGCGCAGGATCTTGCGCACGCCCTCGAAGCGCCAACCCCAGCGCGGTCGCGGCAGCAGGCCGAGGCGGGCCAGTGCGGGCAATTGCATGCCCAGTTGGAGCAGACCGCCGACCAGTACGCCAACGGCGAGCGCCGTGATCGGTGGATCGAAAAAGGCCGTTCCGATGACGGCAAAGCTGATCAGCGACAGGTTCAGCAGCACCGGCGAGATCGCCGGCAGCGCGAAGCGACCGTAACTGTTGAGGATGCCGCCGGCCATGCCGGTCAGCGCGATCAGAAAGATGTACGGAAAGGTCAGCCGCAGCAGATCGGTGGTCAGCGCAAACTGTTCTGGCCTGGCGATGAAGCCGGGCGCGAAGATCGATACCACCAGCGGCGCCGCCAGTACGCCGATCGCAGCCACCACCAGCAGGATCGCGCCCAGGGTGCCGGCGACATGGTCGATCATGTCGCGCAGTTCGCGCTCGTTCCCACGCGCCTTGTATTCGGCCAGCACCGGCACGAAGGCGAGCGCGAATGAGCCCTCGGCAAACAAGCGCCGCAGCAGGTTGGGGATACGGAAGGCGACGAAGAAGGCGTCGGTTGCGGCCGACACACCAAAGCGCTGCGCGATCACCGCATCCCGGACGAAGCCCAGGATGCGCGAGAGCAGCGTCATGCCGCTGACGATCGCAGTGGACTTGAGCAGACGCATGCAACTCCGGAAGGGTCCAGACCGGAGCGCAGTCTACTGTGAGCACCGCGGGCGAAGTTCGGGCAGTGTGCAGCTCTTCGCTCTTGCCATATGTAGGAGCCAGCCTGCTGGCGAAGCTCTTGCTCTTCGTTCTTCGCCCTTGCCATTTGTAGGAGCCAGCCCGCTGGCGAAGCTCTTGCTCTTGCTCTTGCTCTCGCTCTTGACTTGGCTCTGGCCTGGCCATTTGTAGGAGTCCAGTCGCCCCGGGGCCGGTGCGCTTATTCGCGCATCAAACACCGGCGACCTCGGTGTTGCCGGCTTTCCCTGACCCCTCAGCCCTCAGCCCTCAGCCCTGTGTTTGGTGAGAGCCTGCCTGCTGGCGAAGCTCTTGCGCTTCCTCCTGCTCTTGCCCTGGCTTTTGCCTACCACCCAAAAGCAAAGCGGCGCCAGGTCGCCGCACTCCAAAAGGGGCCGCAGGCGTCACATTTTGGAGTGCGCTGGCCTGACAGCGCTTTTGCCTGGCTTGAGAACAAGTTCTTCAGGTCCGACAGACCATATCGCAAGCCGACGCGGCCACCGGCGCGATAGCTATCGAAGCGAAAACCGCGGCCTTGCGCGCGCCGGGACCGCGCTACTTCTCCTGCTGCCGACGCGGCCACCGGCGCGATGGCTCATGGCGC
>JBGTIE010000211.1:0-3615 GCA_041745855.1 Lysobacterales bacterium
TCACGCCGTGGCGCGGTCTGCTCCCATTTGTCAGCTCAACGTAGAGCAAACTACGCCTTCACTGCCAAATGGTCCGCGGACCGCACCACGACGCGCCCTTGGCGGTCTCGCTACGCACGTTCATGAAACATCCGGGCTAGGGACCTTCGACCGGACTATATTCAGGCATCAGGGACGAGTGCGTCTCCCGCATTGTTGCCCGAGTACAACTCGGGGTTCCGTTTGCGGCCGCGCCGGCGAGTTCCCAGTCTTCGCTTGGCGTACGCCACGGGGACGAGGCATAGTAGTCCCTGACCAAAGGAGGACCGATCGCAATGAGTCTGAAAGGCAGCAAGACCGAAGAAAATCTGAAGGCCGCATTCGCCGGTGAGTCGCAGGCCAACCGGCGCTATCTGTACTTCGCCCAGAAGGCGGACGTGGAAGGCTACAACGACGTGGCGGCCGTGTTCCGTTCCACCGCTGAAGGTGAAACCGGCCACGCCCACGGCCATCTGGAGTATCTGGAGCAGTGCGGCGATCCGGCCACCGGACTGCCCTTTGGCGACACCCGGCGCAACCTCGAATCGGCGATCGCCGGTGAGACCCACGAGTACACCGACATGTATCCGGGCATGGCCAGGTCTGCCCGTGACGAAGGCTTCGATGAGGTCGCCGACTGGTTCGAGACGCTGGCCAAGGCCGAGCGCTCGCACGCCAACCGCTTCGGCAAGGCGCTGAACGAGCTGGACTGAAACCCGCAGAGGCTGCCTGATCCGGCAGCGCAAGCGACCTGGCCACACGGGGGGAGATCGATGAGCAGCACGCCAGCGGGCGCCCGCGAAGGCAGCATCGACGCTCCGACGCGGCATCCGATCGACTGGAAGTCGGCCGAGTTCCAGGACGAGTCCAGGTTGATGGCCGAGCTGGAACGGGTGTTCGACATCTGTCACGGCTGCCGCCGCTGCGTCAGCCTGTGCCAGAGCTTCCCGACCTTGTTCGATCTGGTCGACGAGTCGGCGACGATGGAGGTCGATGGGGTCGCCAAGGCGAACTATTGGAAGGTCGTCGACCAGTGCTATCTGTGTGACCTGTGCTACCAGACCAAGTGCCCCTATGTGCCGCCGCATGAGTGGAATGTCGATTACCCGCACCTGATGCTGCGGGCCAAGGCGATCCAGCACCGCAAGGGTGAGGTGAGCACAGCGCGCAAGTTGCTCGCCAGCACTACTGCAGTCGGCAAGCTGGCGAGCCTGCCGCTGGTCGTGCAGACCGTCAACGCGGCCAATCGCAACCCCACCATGCGTGGCCTGCTGGAGCAGACTCTCGGAGTGGACCGGCGCGCCGCCGTGCCGCAGTACCACTACAAGATCGCGAGCAAGCGGCTGCGCGATCAACCGGCCGTCGGTAGCACCCAGGTAGCCGGACCGACCCGCGGCAAGGTGGCCGTGTTCGTGACCTGCTATGGCGAGTATAACCGGCCCCAAATCGTCGAGGATCTGGTGGCGGTGCTGCGCCACAACCGCATCCCGACCCAGATCATCACTGCTACCGGCTGCTGCGGCATGCCGAAGATGGAGCTGGGCGATCTTTCCACGGTCGAGCGTTACTTGCAGCGCAACCTGCCGATCCTGACGCAACTGGTGGACGAAGGTTTCGACCTGACCGCACCGATTCCATCCTGCGTGCTGATGTTCAAGCAGGAATTGCCGCTGCTGTTTGCGGACATTCCGGAGGTGCAGAAGGTCCAGGCGGCGTTTTTCGATCCCTTCGAGTACCTGATGCAACGCCACAAGGCGGGCCTGCTCAACACCGAATTTCCGCACCCCTTGGGTACGATCAGCTATCACGTGCCCTGCCATCAGAGAGTCCAGAAGATTGGTCCAAAGACCCGCGACGTGCTGGCCCTGGTGCCCGGCACCGAGCTGGACATGATCGAGCGCTGCTCCGGCCACGACGGCACCTATGGCGTGCGCCACGAGACCTATGATCACGCCTTGAAGATCGTCAAGCCGGTGCTCGACCGGATCAACCGGAAGGACCCCGACCACGTCGCAAGCGACTGCCCGATGGCCGCCGATCATATCGCCCACAACCTGGGCGGCGACCGTCAGGCCGAGCATCCGGTGTCGTTGTTGCGGAGGGCGTATGGGATTTAGCCGTGGGCGCTGGCTGAACTTGGAAAGGAGGGCCCAGGGCACAGGGCCCAGGGCCCAGAAAAGCTGCCGGTCATCTGGGAACTCTGGGCCCTGAGCCCTGGGCCCTGGGCCCTGAGCCCTGAGCCCTGGGCCCTGGGCCCTCGCGTCTACCAGACCGCCGAAAGACTCCAACCCAAGGATCCCCCAACATGTACGCGCTATCGCCCACCGACCTGCTCAAACTCGAAGACTACGCCCGCGAACGGCCGGCCTTCAGGGCGCGGGTGCTGGCGCACAAGGCGGCGCGGCGGGTGGCGCTGGGGGAGCACATGACATTGCTGTTCGAAGATCGCCTGACGGTGCAGTTGCAGGTGCAGGAGATGCTGCGGATCGAGCGCATCTTCGAGCTCGATGCCATCCGCGAGGAACTGGCTGCCTACAACCCGCTGATCCCCGATGGCAGCAACTGGAAGGCCACCTGCCTGATCGAGTTCGAGGACGCCGATGAGCGCAAGCACCGGCTGGCCGAGCTTCGTGGGGTGGAGGACCGGATCTATGTCCAGGTAGCCGGATTTGAGCGCGTCCACGCGATTGCCGACGAGGACATGGACCGCAGCAACGAGAGCAAAACCTCGGCCGTGCATTTTCTGCGCTTCGAGTTCAGTCCGGCAATGATCGAGGGGATTACTCAAGGTGCGCAGGTGCTTATCGGCGTCGATCACCCGGCCTACCGGGTCGAACAGCCGGTGCCGGATAGCTCGCTGTGCGCCTTGCGCGCTGACTTTGAATGAACTGGAGGTTCGAGGTCGGGGTCGGGGTCGGGGTCGGAATCGGAATCGGAATCGGCATCAAGGGTGGCACGGGTTCGGTCACCAACGACTAACGCAACAACGCCAGCAGATCCTCGGCCGTCAGCACACCCGGTCCGGCGGTCGGGTCGGCCAACAGGGCTTCGGCCAGGTCGCGCTTGCGCTCCTGCAGCAGCAGGATCTGTTCCTCGATGGTGTCGCGGGCGATCAGCCGGTAGACGAACACCGGTTTGTCCTGACCGATGCGGTGGGCGCGATCGGTGGCCTGCGCCTCCACTGCCGGGTTCCACCAGGGGTCGTAGTGGATCACCGTGTCGGCCGCGGTCAGGTTCAAACCAAAGCCACCGGCACGCAGGCTGATCAGGAACAACGGGACTTCACGCGCCTGGAAGCGTCGCACCGGCGTTTCCCGATCGTTGCTGTCGCCGGTCAACAGCAGATACGGCCGGCGCTGCCGCTGCAGCGCCTCAGCCAGCAGGGCGAGCATGGAAGTGAACTGGCTGAACACCAGGATCCGGCGGCCCTCGGCGAGCAACTCGGTGATCATGTCGAGCAGGTGCTCGAGCTTGGCCGAGCTGCGCGTGGCAGGCGCGGCTGTCTTGCGCGGTCGTTCGTTGGTCGCCGTATCGGCTGGCCGCGCGCCGTCGTCGGCAGGCAGCAGACGCGGGTCGCAGCACAGCTGACGCAGTCGC
>JBGTIE010000212.1:0-7345 GCA_041745855.1 Lysobacterales bacterium
GGGCTCTGGTCTTCGTGGTCCGGTTTTCCTGGGGCGTTGCCCCAGGCTAACGTGTGCTGCCCTTTCAGGGCGGTAAAGCAACAGCGAATCGCTACTGGATCGCCGCGGTCGCTTAGGCTCCCTCGCGATGACGAGGGTTCATGGCCCGTGTGCACAACGGGCCGAAAAAGGGGTCTCGCAATGACGAATCAATGAGTTACGTCATGGGTTCATGGAGAGCGATAAGAGCAGGGAACCACAAAGGACACGAAGGACACAAAGGAAGAGCCTTGAACATGGAGGCTTTGCCGGACACAGCCGAGTCCTGAGCGCATTGCGCGAGTCAACGACCAATCTCTTCTGCTCTCCTTCGTGTCCTTTGTGTCCTTTGTGGTCAATCAGCTCTTCAGCTCTTCAGCTCTTCAGCTCTTCAGCTCTTCAGGCGTACTTTGCGGTTTGCCGCGATACTCCAGCTTGACTTGTGTACCCCGCGGGCCGATAGAGCCGGAACCGATGCCCGCGTGAGGGTAGACTTTGCGCCCTGTTCGTTTCACCCACCACTTGAGGTACATGCATGAGTTTGACCAAGCCGCGCACGATGCCTGGTGTGCTGGAGTTGTTGCCGCTGGACCAGATCGCCTTCCAGGAGATGCTCGACAGCATCCGGGCCGGTTTCGAGCGTTTCGGTTTCCTGCCGGTGGAAACCCCGGCGATCGAGCTGAGCGAGGTGCTGCTGACCAAGAGTGGCGGTGAGACCGAGCGGCAGGTCTACTTCGTCCAGTCCACCGGCAGCCTGAAGCAGGGCGGCGAACCGGAACTGGCGCTGCGCTTCGACCTGACCGTGCCGCTGGCGCGCTATGTGGCCGAGCACGAACACCAGCTCAGCTTCCCGTTCCGGCGCTACCAGATTCAGCGGGTCTACCGCGGCGAGAGCGCGCAGCGCGGCCGCTTCCGCGAGTTCTACCAGTGCGATATCGATGTCATCGGCAAGGACAGCCTGTCGGTGCGCTTCGATGCCGAACTGGTGGCGGTGATCTGCCAGGTCTTCCAGGCGCTGAAGATCGGCCCATTCCAGATCCGCGTCAATCATCGTCGCTTGATGCGCGGCCTGCTCGAGCACCTGCGGATCAGCGATCCCGAGCGGCAGACGCTGGTCCTGCGCGAGGTCGACAAGCTCGACAAGCGCGGCGCCGGCCACGTCCGCGCGGCGTTGGCAGGCGCGACCATTGGCCTGGACGCCACGGCGATCGAAACGCTGCTGGAATTCGTGCGCTTCCGCTCGACCAGCGTGGCCGAAGCTTTGAGTGCGCTGGAGCGGCTGCCGGCCAGCAACGCAAATCTCCAGCAGGGCATCGATGAGCTGCGCGAGGTGCTGACGCTGGTCCGCAGCCTGGGCGTGCCGGAGAGCTGTTTCGCGCTCGATTTCGCGATCGCTCGGGGGCTGGATTACTACACCGGTACGGTTTACGAGACGATCCTGACCGAGCACCCCGAGATCGGCAGCATCTGCTCGGGCGGCCGCTACGAAAACCTCGCCAGTCACTATACAAAGAGCGCGTTGCCCGGCGTCGGTATCTCGATCGGCGCGACCCGGCTTTACTGGCAGCTGCGCGAGGCCGGCCTGATCGGCACCGGCCGCAGCTCGGTTGCGGTGCTGGTTACCCAGATGGACCCGGCGCTGTTCGAGCACTACGCCGAACTGGCCGCCCTGCTGCGCGGCGCCGGCATCAACACCGAGCTGCAGCTCGAACCATCCAAGCTCGGCAAGCAGCTCAAATACGCCGACCGCGCCGGCATCCCGTTCGCCGTCATCGTCGGCCCGGACGAACTGGCCAAGGGCGTGGTCCAGGTCAAGGATCTGCGCCGGCAAGAGCAGTTCGAGGTGCCACGGGACGAGTTGCTGGCGAGCCTGCGGGTGGAAATCGAGCAGGCGCGGGCTATGGGCAGTCATGCGGATTGAAGAGCATTTTCAACACAAAGGACACAAAGGACACAAAGGAAAAGCTTGGAAGATGGGTAAGAGCTTGGAAACTTTGCAGCGTTCGATGTCAGTCCGCCGGTTCCGCGATTGACGCCCAGCCAGCTCTGCTCTACCAGGCGTTTGCTCTCCTTTGTGTCCTTTGTGTCCTTCGTGTTGAATGCTCTTCTTCTCTGAGCGCGACGTACCGATCCGACAGGAACTGATCTCACTATGACTATCGACAGCACAAGCACTATCTCGCTCAGCGGCGAGACACTGACTCGGGCCGAGGTCATTGCGGTCGCGCGCGGCGGCGCAGGGGTCGAGGTGCAGGCCGAGGCCTGGCAGCGGGTGGCGGTGGCTGCGGAGTTTCTGGGGCGCGAACTCGAGCGTGGGCATCCGATCTATGGCGTCACGACCGGTTTCGGCAGCAATGCCGATCGACTGCTCGGCAATGTCCGGCTGCGGCCGCGGCCGGGTTGTGAACGGCCGCTGGTGGCCGAGCTGCAGCGCAACCTGATCATCAGTCATGCCGTTTGCATGGGTCCGCCGCTGCCGCGGGAAGTAACTCGGGCGATGCTGCTGATCCGTATCAATACCTTGCTGCGTGGCCATTCCGGGATCCGGACTGGCACGGTTGAGCGGCTGGTGCTGCTGCTGAATCGGGGACTCATTCCGGTGGTGCCCGAGAAGGGTTCGGTTGGCGCCAGTGGCGATCTGGCCCCGTTGTCGCATCTGGCCCTGCCGTTGCTGGGCTTGGGTGAGGTCTGGGTTGGCGACGAGCCGCGCGATGCCGCCACCGTGATGGCCGAACAGCAACTGGAGCCGCTGGAGCTGTCCTACAAGGAAGGCCTGGCGCTGAACAATGGCACCGCGCTGATGCTGGCGTTGGGCGTGCTGGCGGTGGACGACTGCGAGCGCCTGCTGGCCACCGCCGATCTGGCCGCGGCGATGAGTCTGGAGGCCTTCTGCGGCCGCAGTGCGGCTTTCGACGAACGTGTGCACGCGCTACGGCCACATCCGGGTCAGGTCCGGACCGCCGCCAAGCTGCGGGAACTGCTCGCCGATTCGAGCTTGATCGACATTCCCTATCATCGCGTGCCGCGCTTCCAGTCGTGGTCACCGGGGGCCTGGCCGGAAGGCGATACGCGCACCTTCGATCTGCGCTGGGATTACGTGCCGCAGGCCGAGCGCGCCGGCCGCGAGGGCTTCTATCAGCAGCATCTGCCGTTCCGCGGCGGCAAGAAATTCCAGCCGCAGGACGCCTATTCGCTGCGCTGCGTGCCGCAGGTGCATGGGGCGGTGCGTGACACGCTGGCCCAGGTCAGCGCGGTGCTGGAGATCGAACTCAACGCGGTCACCGACAATCCGCTGGTGTTCCCGGACGCGCAAGCCGGCGAGGTGCTGTCGGCCGGCAATTTCCACGGCATGCCGCTCGCGCTGGCGCTGGCCAGCCTGAAGACGGCTCTGCCGGTGCTCGCCTCGATCAGCGAGCGACGCCTTTGCAAGCTGGTCGATCCGGCCACCAATGATGGCCTGCCGCCGTTCCTGATCGGCAACGAGGACGGCACCGACTCGGGCATGATGATTGTCCAGTACACCGCCGCGGCACTGGTCAACGAACTGGCCTCGCGCGCCCAGCCGGCGTCGGTCTATTCCGTACCGACCAGCGCGAACGCCGAGGACCATGTTTCGATGGGCGCGAATGAAGGCCTGCACGCCTACCGCCAGACCGCCGATCTGGGCCGCGTGCTGGCGCTGGAGTTGCTGGTCGCGGCGCAGGCGCTGGAGTACCGGCTGCAGATTTTGCAGGCGGCAGCTGAACTTGCCGCGGACCCGGATCCCGCCCGCCTGCGCGTCCGCCTGCGCAATCTGTCGCCCGTCGGTGCCGATCAGCGCGAGCAGCTTGAATTGGACATCGAGCGCTTGCGCGCCGATCTGACGGCACTCCAGCAAGCCCGGCCGGGCAGCGCCGTCGCCGAGGCGCTGGCCACCATCCGCGCCGCTGGCGTCGCCTTCGTCGACCGGGACCGGTTGCTGGGACCGGATCTGGAGAGCATGGAGACTTTGGTCGGCAGCGGATTGTTGCTTCGGGGCAGAAGCGATGGTTGACGGCTAGACCATCAGGGCCCAGGGCATAGGGCCCAGGGCCCAGTAGAGCCGAAGCGCCGACGCCCTTCTGGGCCCTGGGCCCTGTGCCTTGGGCCCTGTCCCCATGCGACAATCCAGCGCGTCCCTCAAACCCCCGGACTCCCCACGCCCCCATGGACTACGACCACCTCGACAGCTTGCGCCAGCACCATCCGGCCTGGCGGTTGTTGCGGAGTGAGCATGCGGCGCTGATCGGGGCTTTTCTGCACAAGCGCTTCATCGCGCCGAACCTGCGCGGGGTGGCGGCGGCGGAGCTGGCCGAGTCGCTCGAGGACGAGTTGTACGGTCTGCGTCAGCGGCTTGGGAGCGACAGTTTTCCGAAGTCGGCGATGGCCTATCTGAATGACTGGGCCGGGCCGGACATGGGCTGGCTGCGCAAATACTATCTGCGCGGCTCGGACGAGCCGCAGTTCGATCTGGCGCCGGCGACCGAGAAGGCGATCGGCTGGCTGGCGACACTGGGTGAACGCAGTTTCGTGGGTACCGAGTCGCGCCTGCTGACCCTGTTCGCGCTGCTGCGGCAGATGCGCGAGGGCAGCGAGGCCGATCCGCAGCGCCGGCTGGCCGAGCTGGAACGGCGGCGAAGCGAAATCGATGCGCAGATCGCGCAGGTCAAGGCCGGCGAGCTGAGCCTGCTCGACGACAGCGCGCTGAAGGATCGTTTCCAGCAGTTCCTGCAGGGCGCCCGTGAGCTGCTGGCGGATTTTCGCGAGGTCGAGCACAACTTTCGTGGGCTGGACCGGCGCGTGCGCGAGCGGATTGCGCTGTGGGAGGGGAGCAAGGGCGCGCTGCTGGCGGACATTCTCGGCGAGCGCGACGCGATCGCCGATTCCGACCAGGGCCGCAGTTTCCGCGCATTCTGGGACTTCCTGATGTCGCGCGCCCGGCAGGAAGAGCTGACCGAGCTGCTCGACGAGGTACTGGAGTTGCCGGCGGTGCAGGCGATGGAGCCCGAGCCGCGCCTGCGCCGGGTCCATTACGACTGGCTCGACGCCGGTGAGCACACCCAGCGCACCGTGGCCCAGCTGTCGCAACAGCTGCGCCGCTTTCTGGACGATCAGGCGTGGCTGGAGAATCGCCGCATCATGGAGCTCTTGCAGGGCATCGAGGCCCGGTCGCTGCGGGTGCGCGAGCAGGCGCCTAGCGGTGAATGGATGACCATCGAGGCGAGCAGCGCGACCATCGAGCTGCCGCTGGAACGTCCGCCGCATCAGCCGACCGCGCCGGTCGCTCTGGCCGAGGTCGCGCTCAGCGTTGGTGACGACGCCATGGCGACCGATGCGTTGTTTGACCAGATCGTGGTCGACCGCCCGCGGCTGCAACGGCAGATCCGCCAGGCGCTGGAGCAGCAGGCGCAGATCAGCCTGCGTGAGCTGGTCGCCCGCCATCCGCTGCAGCACGGTCTGGCCGAGCTGATCACCTATCTGCAGCTGGCGCAGGAACAACCCAGCGCGCTCGACGAGCAACACGAGGAACTGATCGAATGGCGCGTGGATGAAGACGCCGCCGCAGTGACCCGCCGGGCCCGCCTGCCGCGGCTGATCTTCGTTCGCCGCTCCCCGACCGCCGTCACCCACGCATGAGCGAGCAGGTCGATCAACTGCCGCTGCTGGCGATCGCGCTGCTCAAGGGCGTGCTCGACCGCGAGGACGAACCGGCGCTGTGGTCATCGCTGCTCGATGGCCAGGCGCGGGTGCGTGACTATGTGTCCGTGATCGGGCTGGAACTGATGCTGGACGAAGCCGAGGGCTATGCCTTCCTGCGTTCGCGGATTGAACCCGAAGATGCTTCCGGCCCACGCCTGCCGAGACTGCTCGCGCGCCGGCCGCTGTCCTTCCCGGTGAGTCTGATCCTGGCCCTGCTGCGCAAGAAGCTGGCCGAGTTCGATGCCAGCGGCGGCGACAGTCGGCTGGTGCTGACCCTCGAGGACATTAACGAACTGGTGCGCGTGTTTCTGCCCGAGAGCAGCAACGAGGCGCGTCTGCTCGACCAGCTGGAAACGCATCTGAACAAGATCGTCGAGCTCGGCTTTTTGCGCCGGATGAAGACCGCCGGCCGGCAGGCACCGAGCAGCTTCGAGGTGCGCCGCATCCTGAAAGCCTACGTCGACGCACATTGGCTGAATGAATTCGACCAGCGGCTGGCCGCTTATGCACGCAAGCTCGCGGGCACCGATGACGGCGACAGCGACGATACCGGGGCGGGCGCATGAGACAGCCCGAGGCGATGGCTTTTGATTTCATCGGCGACGACAGCCGCACCGGCTTCCGGCTGCAGCGGCTGGAGGTCTACAACTGGGGCACCTTCGACAGCAAGGTCTGGGTACTGCCGGTGGAAGGTCGCAATGCCCTGCTGACCGGCGATATCGGCTCGGGCAAGTCGACGTTGGTCGATGCGGTGACGACCTTGCTGGTGCCGGCGCACCGGGTCGCCTACAACAAGGCCGCCGGCGCCGATGCACGCGAGCGCTCGCTGCGCTCCTACGTGCTCGGCCACTACAAGTCCGAACGCAGCGATGCCGGCGGCAACGCCCGCCCGGTCGCACTGCGCGATGCCAGCCACTACTCGGTCATCCTCGGCGTGTTCCACAACGAGGGCTTCGACCAGACCGTCACGCTGGCGCAGGTGTTCTGGCTCAAGGACAGCCAGACCAGCCCGGCGCGCTTCTATGCAGCCGTCGAGCGCGAATTGAGTATCGCCACCGATTTCGCCGATTTCGGCGCCGATCCGAACCAGCTGCGGCGCCGATTGCGCGCGGCCAAGGTGGAGATCGAGGACAGCTTTCCGCCCTATGGCGCCTGGTTCCGGCGCCGCTTCGGTATCGAAAACGACCAGGCGCTGGAGCTGTTCCACCAGACCGTGTCGATGAAATCAGTCGGCAACCTCACCGATTTCGTCCGTCAGCACATGCTCGAGGCCTTCGATGTGGCCGAGCGCATCGCTGCGCTGATCGCCCACTTCGATGATCTGAACCGGGCTCATGAGTCGGTGCTGCGGGCCAAGCGCCAGCTGGAATTGCTCACCCCGCTGGTCGCCGACTGCGATCGCTTTGCCGAAGTCAGTGCCCAGATCGACGCGCTGCGCAACGCCCGTGAGGCCCTGCGCGGCTATTTCGCTCGCCTCAAGCTGGCGCTGGTCGCGCAGCGTCGGGAACAGCTGGATTCCGAATGGCAGCGACTGGACGCGCAGGTGCGTCAGCGGATCGACAAGCGCGACTGGGAGCGGCTGCAGGTCGACGAGCTGCGCCGGGCGGTG
>JBGTIE010000213.1:0-2255 GCA_041745855.1 Lysobacterales bacterium
GGGCTCTGGTCTTCGTGGTCCGGTTTTCCTGGGGCGTTGCCCCAGGCTAACGTGTGCTGCCCTTTCAGGGCGGTAAAGCAACAGCGAATCGCTACTGGATCGCCGCGGTCGCTTAGGCTCCCTCGCGATGACGAGGGTTCAAGACCCGTGTGTATTTCGAGTGCCGAAAGGGCGTCTCGCGATGACGGGCTTCATGGCCGAAACACGAAGAGCGCCGGCCGCCTCGCGCTGGCTGTTGCATCGTGAAAGTCGGAGCTTGGCGGGCGCGAGGAACCGGCCTACGTCGGTCGCGATCGAAGGGCATGCGCACCGAACGGCCCAAGAGCGTCGGCGTAGGTGAAAGAAGAGCAAAGCGGTGCCAGGTCGTGAGGCCCTGGGACTGGAACATCCTCTGGAGGTATCCTCGGATCTTGCGCAGTTCGGAGCACTTCCATGCAGTACAAGATCGCCTTGCATCAGTCCGAAGAGGGCTTCGCGGTGTCAGTGCTGGGCATGCCCGGTTGCTGGTCGCAGGGTGCCACGGAAGCTGAGGCTGTTGCGAACATGAAAGACGCCATTCGCGAGTACGTTGACGTCGCGGACGTACAACTCAGAAGCGAGTGCATCCGTCAGATCGAGATCTCGATCTGAACTGTGCCGAAGATTCCTGTAATCAATCACCTGGAGGTCGTGAGGGCGTTGGAGAAGGCCGGGTTTGCGATCGCACGTCAAAGCAAGCACATAGTCATTTCGGACGGAACGCGAATAGTGACGATACCCAGGAACAATCCGGTGAACGCGTTCACGTTGGGCGGGTTGGTGCGGGATGCCGGGTTGACCGCCGAGCAGTTTCGCTCGCTTCTTTAGTTTCCGAAGGGCGTCTCGCTATGACGGGCTCCATGGCCGGAACCCGAAGCGCGCCGGCCGCCTCGCGCTGGCTGTTGCAGGGCGAAAATCGGAGCTTGGCGGGCGCGAGGGACCGGCCTACGTCGGTCGCGATCGAAGGGCGTGCGCAGCGAAGGGTACGCGATCTGTTGCTGGCTGGCGCGGCGGGAGCGAAGAGCCAAGAGCAAAGCGGTGCCAGGTCACCGCACTCCAAATTGTGCGCTGGGCGTCTCTTTTGGAGTGCGCTGGGCTGACAGCAGCACGATCACGCGGCAGTTGCAGAGCTGCGGCCTGTATAGTCTGCCCCGCATGGTGGGTACGGTGCCCGGCCACGAAGCACGGAGTGAGGTCATGGGTCTGATTCAGGCGGTGGTGGGTTCGATAGGCGGGACGCTGGCCGACCAGTGGAAGGACTTCTACACGGTTCCGGACGGTTTGCCGTCGACGGCGGCGCTGTTTGCCGCGGTGCCGCGCGGCAGCAACGCGGGACGGGGTTCGAATACCCGCGCTTCTTCGAACATCATCAGCAATGGTTCGAAGATCGTCGTTCCCGAAGGTTACGGCTTGCTGCTGTTCCAGGACGGCGCGATCACCGGCTTCGCCGCCGAGTCCGGCGCTTACGAATGGCAGTCGAACGACGTGAACTCGAAGTCGATCTTCGCAGGCGACGGCCTGGTCGATACGCTGATCACCCAGAGCTGGGAGCGCTTCAAGTTCGGCGGCCAGCCGGGTTCGCAGCAGGCGGCGTTCTTCGTCTCGCTGAAGGAGCTGCCGGACAATCGCTTTGGGACGCAGTCTGAAATCTATTGGGATGACGGCTTCCTCAACACCCAGGTCGGTGCGGTGACGCGCGGCTCCTACACGCTGAAGATCATCGATCCGATCCTGTTCGTGAAGCACTTCGTGCCGGCCGCGTATCTGCAGCCGGGCAAGATCTTTGATTTCACCGACATCGACAATGCCGCCGCCAGCCAGCTCTTCAACGAGGTGGTGAGCTCGCTCGCACCGGCCTTCAGCCTGTACACGAATGACCCGGGCAAGGGCAATCGCATTACCAAACTGCAGCAGGATTCGATCGGTTTTGCGCAGAGCCTGTCCGCCGCGGTGGAGAACGCCTATCAGTGGAAATCCGATCGCGGCCTGGCCATCGTCAAGACCGCCATCGTTTCCATCGAATACGACCCGGTCACGAAGGAACTGCTGAAGACTGTGCAGCGCGCCGACGCGCTGTCCGGTGCGCGCGGCAATTCCAACCTGCAGGCCAGCGTGGCGGCGGGCATCCAGTCGGCCGGTGAGACCGGTGGTGCGGCGGGCGTGATGGGTGTGGGCATGGCGACCGGCATGCTCGGCGGCCTTGGCAGCCTGCAGCAGCCGGTAGCGCCAACGGCGCC
>JBGTIE010000214.1:0-3603 GCA_041745855.1 Lysobacterales bacterium
CGCGCCGGCCAGGTCGAGCGCATCGCCACAGGCACCAACGATTTCAATCCCGAGCACGTCAATCTTGGCATCAGCCCGCTGACCCTGCGCATCAGCCGCGGCCAGAATGCCGAGCGCATCATTGCCGCCCGCCGCCGCAATTACCTGCAGTTGCTGGAAATCCTGGGCCCGCTGTCACCGCCGCTGTTCGATGCACTGCCAGCCGGCGTCTGCCCGCTGTTCTATCCGCTGCTCAGCCGCAACAAGCAACCCATGCTGCAGGGACTGTGGGCAGCCGGCATCGAGGCGGTGGACTTCTGGCGCGACCATCACCCGGCCTGTGATCGCTGCGCCTTCCCCGAAACGATGCAACTGCGCGAGCGCATTGTCGAAATCCCCTGCCACCAGGACATCGACCCCGATACCCTGCAGCGAATGGCGGCTGTCGTCGTCGACCTACTGCAACAGGTGGAGCGGCCGGAGTCGGCGCCGGTGGCGCTGGTCGCCTGATGCAGCTGCGCAGGGTCCAGCAATGGCCTGCCACCGCTGTCGCGCGCCAGACCTTGCGCGCGCGCTGGGAAGCTCTGCTGACCGACGCGCACGGCGCCTCGATCTTCCAGACCTTTGAGTGGCACGAAGCCTGGTGGGAAAGTTTTGGTGCCGGCCATGAACTGCAATTGCTGCTGGTCAGCGATCGCGACGACAGACTGCTGGCGATCGCGCCAATGATGCTGCTGCGCCAGCGCCGACTGGGTTTCGAACAGCGCCAACTGATGCTGATCGGCACCTGCAACCATGCCTCCGACTATGCCGACCTGATCGTCGCTCGTGGCAACTCGGCTGCGCGTCGGCTACTGCTCGACGCGATCGCTGCCGACCGCGGCTGGAGCACGCTGGAATTACGCAACCTGCCAGCTGGCTCGCCGACTGCGGCGATATTGGGCGAGTGCAAGGGGCTACCGGCGCCGCTGCTGCAATTCGCTGCCGAGGCACCTGCACTGCGCTTCGGCGATCGCAGCGCCGATCGCCAGGCCGTCAACAAGAAGAGCCTGAGGCGGCATTTGAACGGCTTTGCCCGCGAGGGCGCGGTCACGCTGCAGCCGCTCGACGACATCGAGGCGATCGAGCAGCATCTCGATGCGTTCTTCGATCAGCATCGGCAGCGTTGGGCCGACACGGCGACGCCGAGCCTGTTCGCCGACCCCGACCAGCAGGCCTTCTATCGCAGCCTGGCGCGACGTCTGGCCGGCAGCGGTCGGCTGCGCTTCGACGCGGTTTGCTGGCAGCAGCGGGTCATCGCCTATCACTTCGGTTTCGAATGTAATGGCGTATTCATCTGGTACAAGCCGAGCTTCGATCCCTCGCTGCAGCAGCGCTCGCCGGGCGAGGTGCTGATCAAGCTGCTGCTCGACGACGCCCTCGTCCGTGGGCTGGACGAGTTCGACTTCACGGTGGGTTCGGAAGCCTTCAAGTTCCGCTTCGCCAATGTGATTCGACAGGTGCAGCGGCTGCGAGTGCAACGCCGGGCCTGGCAGCGATGGCCGGCCCGCGCGCGCCATTGGCTGAAGCAGGCGCTGCTGACGCTCAGGCCGTCACGAAACGCCGGCCCTTCTGCCGCAACAGGGCTTCGAGCCCGCTGAGCTTGAAGCGGAAGTCTTCGAGGGTGTCGCGATACTCGACCATGATGCGCGGCAACGCGAACAGGTGGTCGCGGTGGCCGGCCTGCCAGTGGCCGATGCGGGTGGTCAACGCGAACTCGAAGGCCTGTTCGGCGCAGATCGCGATTTCACGCGCGCCGGTTTCGCTCGGCCCGCCGAAGGGATAGGCGAAATATGGAACCGGATGGCCCAGTTGCTGCTCGAGCCGCCGCCGTGACTGTCCGATCTCCTGTTCGACCAGCGCGCTGTCGACCTGCGCCAGCACCGGATGATTGACGGTATGCGCGGCGATCGTGATCAATGGATGGCGATCGAGTTCGCGCAGTTCTTTCCAGTCCAGGATGTCGCTGTCGTAGCTGAAGCTCACGTTGGAGCGGACGCGCAATAGCGCGAGCAACTGCGCTTGCGCCTTCGGGGTCAGCGGCCGGAACAGCCCGACGATGGCGTTGAACGCGCGCCACTGCGCGGCCACGTCATCGAGCACGAAGTCGAACGGCTGACCCTGCCACTCGAAGACCAGCCTTGCGCTTCCCCGCACCAGGGCTTCGAGTTCTTCCCACCACAGTACCGCGCTGCGGTCAACGAGTCCGGTGGTAATGAAAATGGTTGCAGGAACGCCGTAACGTTCGAGGATCGGCAAGGCAAGCTTGAGGTTGTCACGGTAACCATCGTCGAAGGTGACGGTGATGGTGCCGGTCGGCAACAGCCCGATCCTCAGTGCATCGACCGCCTGCGGCAATGCCATAGATCCGCCGCGACGCTGCAGTTCTTCCATCTGTTCATCAAAGCGATCCTCGGCAACGCACAGGCACAGGTGCGGCACGAAGGCGCCGGTGGGCATGGCCAGCATCGGACCGGGCACGATGCGGTGGTACAGCAGCGATGTCGCCTGACCTCGATATAGCGATGCCAGACCGCGCGACAGTGGGCGCAGCAAGTCCGACTGCAGGCAGGCCTTCAACTTCTGGCGCACCAGTCGACGCCAGCCGTCGTTGCTGCCTTCGAAGGCTGGCGATGGGTATAGCGTTGCCGGCGATCGGATGACTCTTTGTAGAACCGCTGTCAAGCGCAAGACTTATGCTCCCCTTTGATGTCGTGGGACGAAGACATTAGCGAAGACCGATGGTAGCGCCCATCGGGCCGATCCTTCTGCGCGGTGCCGCACCGTGGGGTACCGGACAGAGTGGGTGCGGGTCGCACGGATGTTTCAGCAGGCATGCGTGGCTTGAGGGCACAGGGCCCAGGGCCCAGGGCCCAGGGCACAGGGCCCAGGGCCCAGAGGGTCAAGAGCCGTGGCACCGGTCGGTTGGAGCGTCTTGTTCGGTTGTAGCCCTCGATTCCGATACCGATTCCGACCCGACCCCGACTGTGCTGATCGCCGCGCAAAAGCGCGCCCCATGACAGGGCCCCGCGGCGTACCATGTGAGCCCCCACTGTGCCCGCGCCGGAGACACCATGTCCCAGATCATCTCCCAGATCATCACCGACCCGGGCTCCCGCCCCACGCTGCGGGAGCAAGCCCAGCAACACTTGGCGGCAGGAACCGCACCGTCGACCCGGGGCTGGGGGGTCGGTGTCGAGGCACTGACCCTGCTGCACCGCCTGGCCAGTACGCCAGCCAGCGCCGCCGATGCGCTGAAGCTGCTGCATGAACTGCAGGTCCATCAGGTGGAACTGGATCTGCAGCAAGCCCAGATCGAGGCCAACGAGCATGAACTGGCGGTCGAACTCGCGCGCTACCGGGCGCTGTATGAAGAAGTGCCGATTGCCCACTACGTACTGGACAGCGGCGGCCGCATCGCGGCCTGCAATCGCGCCGGGGCCGACCTATTCGGTGTCCGCCTTGGCGATGTCGCCGGACGTCGCTTCGATGAGTTTCTGTCTCCCGACAGCCGTCTGCCGCTGGCCGCGCTCTTGCGTGACGCGCGGGGAGGCGCGGCGAACCCCAGCTGTACTGCGCGGCCAG
>JBGTIE010000215.1:0-23138 GCA_041745855.1 Lysobacterales bacterium
ACCAGGCGAACGGCGCGGCGGAATCACTGATCGACTACGCCAGGCAGATTGGGCAGCACTGGATACAATGCAGGGGATCGGAGTGGCCCGAGAACTCTGCAAAATGAGACCGAAGCCGGGCTGATCTGACCGAAAGCCCCCGAACGAGCCCGCCAGCCCACGGCCGGCGGGCAGGCGTGGGTTGAATGCGGCTCGAACAGCCGAAACGCCCATGGAAGGCGCCGTTCGAGCGCCGAAACTCCCTGAAACGGCCAACGTCACGGCAAACGCCGCCCAAGCACTGTGGCTGCGCCGGCCGACCCAGGAAAGTTCGCCCGTCCTGCTGCTCTCACTGCTCTAGATCCACGTCGACACCCCACTCGCAGAAGCCGAACGCCGCGACATCAAGGGCGTCTACGCCAAAGCCCGCCGCGGCGAACTGAAGAACTTCACCGGCATCGACTCGCCGTACGAAGCCCCGCTGGAGCCGGAGTTGCGGCTGGATACGACGATGTTGAGCGTGGAGGAAGCGGCGGGGCGGAGCGAGTGTTGCGGAGGTTGCGGGAGGAGAGATTTCTGGAGCTTGAGGGCTAAGGATCTTGCAATCGAGCAAGCTAGGGTGCACGTGAACGGTTGCCGTCACCTCACCGGCGCGTAGAGCTCCGGGGCTTGGGACCCAGTTCCGCTACCTGTCACCTAGTCGCGAATGGGTTAGGCTCGTTTGGTTCTGCGCGTCTCGAATAGAGTGAGCGTAGTGGCCATTGCAGCCTCAGAAATGACGTTTTCCAGAAAAGAATCCCTGCAGACGTCGTCGTCTATGTCGCGATCCCGTTTCGTTCTCACGTCCATGTCTTCTCGCGCCATACTGATTCTCAGGAAGAGATCTGGAGAACGAAGCACCGATCGTTCACCATCCATTATGATCTCACAGGAAACAGATGCGCCATCTATATACGCCGCGTTTTTGACCTCCGTGAATGCCTGCAAGACTTGCACGTCCCCTAGAGATCTGAGAGCGTGTGCAGGGGCCGTGCAAGAGCGCCACATCTGCTCTGATTCATGAACCGCTACAGCATGATCTAGATCCTTTTCGAAGATCTCATCATGATGCTGCTCGCAAGTCTCCGAAAAGATCTCCACTCGCTGGTCTTCAGTTATATTGATCTGACCCCGTTCCTTACGTAGTTGATCAACTTTCTTCCGAACCCCTTGCACAAGGCCCTGATGAACCTCACCCATGCTTTCAACCCAGGCAATCTGGAGCTCAATCAGCTGTACTATCCGACTTACAAGGAATTCCACGAACAATGCGAAGAAGGGACAGCTTTCAAATTTTGTTCTTGAGGAAATCCGGATCACCGGGATTCCCGCATCCAACAAGACTGCGTCCCGTCCCGAATCTTTCCTGATCTGACCAGGACTTTCACTATGCCTTTTGCCATCAAATTCAATCACCACCAATGGCCGTGACAGTGGAGCAGCGCTGGCAACTAGCAGATCAACGCGGAACTTTTGTAACTGAGCGAAACTACCATGGCCATGAAGGTCCACGATTTTTGTTAAGGCATACTCCTCAAAAACATTGTACTTTGAACGCTGTACCTTAATCATGTCCATGAATACACTGAGAAGGCTCCCGTTCTGATAATTTGCGAGTAACTCCCGGGTTTGCCTGTCAAGCGGTAAAATTCCCAGTCCACGCTTCGCAGCTGTAATTATTCTTCTCTCTGGGAGATTTGTTACTTCTCGAAATTCCGAACCAATAGCAGGCCGACTTGCACGCACCGAAGCACTACCGTTTAGAAATCGTAGGATTGCGTCATGATCAGAAAGAGGACCCACGAATACAGCAACACCGACTCTTGTCAAGATTTGATGAGCTTTGCGCGAGAGCGGCTCTTTTTCGTCGATTATTGCGATCAGTAACCTTCCATTCTTGGCGCCTTTAACGATCGCAATTGAGACAATCGCGCACTTTGCGATATCACCGTCGTGACTTAACGCCTCGGGGTTCAGGAATGTTGCGACCTGGGTCATACAGATAGCTCGCACTTCACTCGTATTCAGACCACCAATCCAGAGTCGGATGTCGCGGAGACAATCGTCCACTTCTCGGGGAAGTGTTGAAACCAGCCGAATACTTTTCATGATCTTCTAGCCTGCACTCATGAATTACCAGTGTGGTCAATTAGTTGCCAAAAATCCCGTCCACGGTCAGGATGACTTCGAACAACCAGTCCCGCCCTGCGCGATTGAACTCACGGGCCTGATGACCCGTCTCGCGGGGCCTCATCGCGGCAGCTTCTCACGCGGCGCCGCCAATATGTTCGGATTGTGACGCCATCACACCACTTAACCCCAAATTCGTAAGCCCATACACCAGATCCCCAATGGTTCGCCTGAGGGATTCGTTCTCGACGAACTGCTTTGTAGACCTGCGTGTCGTCCTTCTCAGCAATTGCTGCAAGGCCTGGTCGTGGGCGATTCGGGCGGTGTGGGGGGTGTTGTCCCTGGCGCTCTGGTAGGCGGTGTCGGCGGCGACCTGGAGTGCGATGTCGTCGCGGATGCGCCTGGCGACGCGGTCTGAGTCGTGAACAGGGTGCCGAACTGGTCGTCGAAGGACTTCAGGATATTGCTCAGTCGGTCCAGCTCCGGCTCTGGCTTGCGCCCGTGCGGTTGGACTCTCCGCGGTAGGTCGGCGAGTCAGATCACGCTCCAACGCCCGCCACCTTCGGCTTGCAATCTGGCCTCGGCGATCTGAGCGCGCGACCATTCGATCAGTTCGGGACTGGGACCGCTCTCGCTGCGGCGCTCGAGCAGGGCATGGATGTTGGCAATGATCATGACGGGCGTCCGAAACAGCCCAGCGGGGCTCCACCACCCAAGCAGCACGCAATAGAGCAAGGCCCACAGGCTCGCCTTGCGGGCACAGGTTCGGCAGCAAAACGCCATCTGTGACTCCTCGGAATAGAACACCAGGAAGGAGCCTGCGTAGTGGAACTTGTATAGCCCGAGTCGATCGCGCCCGACTTCGCATTTGGGACAGGCTGCCTCAAGTGCTTCCTCGGCATGATCGAGCGCATCTGAGTCGGGGATACCGGCCGCAACGGCGCGAACGCGTGAAGTATGAAAGCAGTCAATTCCACAGAACTTTTGCCCCTCCAGGATGAGCGGATAGCCGTTGACCGGCGCCCGACAACCGTCGCATTCCCTTGTAGCACTGGTAGTCAACAACTCTGCCTGGCAATGCTGTGTGACCAACTCGGGAAGCGCCGAGCCAGTCACCCCGTGCGTGGCAAGCAATGTCGTCGCAGCTTTTCTCGCAGCTTCGGCGAGCTCAGGATTGGCTAACCGATCCAGCAACTCGTATCGGTCGAGGCCCTTGAACTGCTCGCGGTAGTAGCTCTCGTCGTATGTCCGCATCTGCCTGCAGGCGCTCCTCGACCAAAAGCGGAGACCGCACGAGCGTACGCCATGCCGAGCGATCACGATATACGCGACTGCCCTCCATATCGGCTAGCTGGATTGTCTATCCCCTCCAAACCTCAGCCCCCAGCGGTAACTCGTTCAACTCGGCTCTGGCCTCACGCCAACTCGGGTAGTGCTTGCTCAGCAGCGTCAGGAACTGCTCGCTGTGGGTGGGGGCGATCAGGTGGAGCATTTCGTGGACGATGACGTACTCAAGCAGGTCCTTGGGCTTCTTTACCAATTCGGTGTTCAGGCGGATGCGCCGGGCACGGTGGTTGCAACTGCCCCACTTGGTCTTCATCCGCTGCAGGAAGTAGGTGGCCACGTCCACGCCGAGCTTGGGCTCCCACTTGCGAATCAAAGTAGGGATCTCCTGGTGCAGGAGGGTCTTGTGCCACTCATGCATTACCGTCTCACGCCTGGTCTGGTCACTACCAGGGCGAACGGTGAGAGTGATTCTGCGGTGGCTGAGGCGGACGGTGGGATTGGCTTCGGCTACCCGCACTGACAGCAGGTAGCGTCTGCCCCAGACATAGTGGCTCTCGCGCTCGATGAACTGTCGAGGCGTTTCCCGCGCCTGTCCGAGCAACTTCGCCTGTTGCGCGCGGATCCAGCCGAGGCGGGAGATAGCGTAGGCGCGAGCCACCTCTGGGCGAGTCTGCGTGGGGGCGGCCAGGGTGACGCGGCCGTTCGGCGGGTGGACCGATAGGTGGACATGCTTGATGTCCTTGCGGGTCACGCTGATCTGGATATCACCGAGTTGGATCGTTTCGCTCATCAGTAACCCGGCTGGTTCTTGATCAGTTCGAACAGAGCCATCGTCGCTTCGCGATCGCGATTCAGCAGCGGGAACAGGGCGTTCAGGACTTGCGCCTCGCGGGCCTGATCTCCCTTCCAGCCGGCGGGCGCATGTTCGCGGATCGTGCGGTCGATTTCCATCGCCAGCCACGCTCGCTCATCCCCATACTCGGCGGGGCCCTCCGCAACCTGGACCGACCAGACCCAGTCCGTCGGCAGGATACTCGGCAGGTTGTGGTAGATGACCGTCGCCTCGCGCTTGCCGTGCAGGACTGCCGGCACACCCTCGTCGGGTTGCCTCGCGGACAGTTGCTTCACCAGTGCTTCGGCCTTGCGCAAAAACTCCTCGTACTCGGCCGCATCCGTCCGGCTCTGCTTGATCAGGTCATCGAGCAGTTTCGACATCGACTCGTAGAAGCGCGGATCGGTCAGCTGCTCCCGGATGATCGTCTTGCGTACGTTGTTGATGATCCCTTCAGCGATCGCGTTGTTGCTCAGCTTGCCCTTCTCGTTGAGCTTGCGGGCGATGGCGTCGTGGATGCCGGTGTGGATGATCAGCTCGGTCAGCGACATCTCGCCCAGCTCTCCCAGGTCAGCTGCCGGGTCGGCCTGGACGTAGGTGTTGAGGAGGTGGCGCATGTCTGCCTCGAAGGGCTTGATGTCCAGCTCCTCGTCGGAGTGCTTCTTGATCGCGGAACGAATCTCGCCGTAGTACTCGACCTCCTGCTGCAACGCAGCCGCTTCGGCCTCGGTGTAGCCGGCGTCGCTCAGGTCCTGCGCGATGGCCGCAAAGGCACGGACGAAAGCGGCGACCGCCTTGTAGAAGGAGACTCGCAGGGCCTCGGTGTCGGTCAGGGCACTCGGATTGGCGGCTTCACCGCAGAAGTGGTGCAGGAACTGCTCCATCTCGCGCGGCGGCAGGACCGGCTCGCACAAATAGCGCAAGGCCTCGCGCGCCTCGTCGAGTTTCTTCTTGCCTTCCTCCAGCCAGTTCTTCAGGTGGACGTTGTTGTCCCCGCCGCCCCCTTCGTCGATGTCCAACTCGTCGGAGCTGTAGACCGCGATCGCCTGCTGGACGTCGCCGAACAGTTCCTTGAAATCGACGATGTGACCGTAGTCCTTGTCGTCGCCATCCAGCCGGTTGGTGCGGCAGATGGCCTGGAACAGGTTGTGGTCGCGCAGCTCGTTGTCGAGATAGATGTAGGTGCAGCTCGGCGCATCGAATCCGGTAAGCAGCTTGCTGACCACGATCAGCAGCTTCATGTTGGCTGGTTCGTCGATGAATCGCCGCTTCGCCTCGTCCTCGTACTGTTTGGTGGTCTGGCCGGGTTTCAGTACGTGTTTCGTGTACGTGTCGAACTTGTAGCGTTCGTCGCTGTTGTGCGGCTCGCGCGAAATCGCATTGTGGTTCGGCTCAAAGGACGTGACTATCCCGCAGTACGGTCCGAAGATCGTGTTCTGGAATAGCCGGAAATAGTGGCAAGCGTCGTAGATCTCGGAGGTAACAAGAATCGCCGTGCCGCGGTTGTTGTTCAGCCGCGGCCTGAGACTGAAGTCCTCGATGATGCTCGCGATGATTCGGTGTTTGCGCTCTCGCGCACTCATCAGCTTTTCCAGTGTTGCCCACTTTTTGCGAACCAGAGCCTTCTGGAAGTTGTTGAGGGTCTTGGTCCTATCCTCGAACAATTCATCAACTCTCTTCCGCGAAGTAAGCCGCTGCGGAACATCACGCGCCTCGTACTTCAAATCCAGCACGACCTTGTCGGCCACCGCCTGGTGGAACTTGTAGGTGTGGATGTAGGTGCCGAAGATGTCCCGCGTCATCTTCTTGTCCTTGCGCAACAGCGGCGTGCCGGTGAAGCCGATGAAGATCGCGCCCTCCAGCCAGCGCTTCATCTGCCTGTTCATGTCGCCACCCTGGGTACGGTGACACTCGTCCACGAAGATATAGAAGCGCCCGCTCACGCGCGGCGGTTCACCGCTGAGGTCGGCGGCGTCGAACTTGTGGATCAGAGCGCACAACAGGCGCGGAGTGGCGGCACCGAGCTTGTTAACAAACTCCGCCCTCGAAGTGATGCGCGGCGAGGGTGACTCCGCCGCGATGACGCCGGCGTTCTTCATCACCCCCTCGATCTGCTTGTCGAGTTCATCGCGGTCGGTGATGACGAGGATGCGCGCCTCGGGTTCGAACTCCAGCAGCCACTTGGCGATCAGCACCATCAGGATGCTCTTGCCGCTGCCCTGGGTGTGCCAGATCACCCCGCCCTCGTGCCTGGCGATGCGCTCCTGCGCGGCCTTGACGCCAAAGTACTGATGCGGCCGAGGCAGCTTCTTCCAGCCGGCATCAAAGATGATGAAATTGCGGATCAGATCGAGCATGCGCGTCTGGTTGCAGAGCTGGGCCAGCGGCCGGTCCAGCAAGGCGCCCTCCCCCGCGTGTTCCTGACTGCCTGCGGGATCTGCGTCCTTCCATTCCACAAAGAACTGCTCCGGCGTGCCGGTGGTTCCGTAGCGCAATCCCTGCGAATCACTGCCGGCCAGCACCAGTTGCACCGTGCTGAAGATGCTCTGATTGAAGATCTCTTCCTGATTGGTGATGAGCTGCCGCACGCCATCGGCCAGTTCCACGGAGCTGCGCTTCAGCTCGATCACCGCAACAGCCACACCATTGAGATAGAGCACGATGTCCGGTCGGCGCTGATAGCCTCCTTTCAGCGTCACTTCCTCAGCCAGGGCGAAGTCGTTCCGCTCCGGCTTCTCCCAGTCCACCAGATGCACGGTCTCATGCGCCTGAGCCGCCGCGATCTGCACCGGCACGCCATAGCGCAGCAGCTGGTAGGTCCGCAGGTTCGCCTGATACAGCGTGATCCCGGTCGCGTCGGCGGCGGTCTCCAGCTTCTGCAGGGCAGCGGCGATGTGCGCCGCGGAATAACCCCGCGTGGCGAGATTGGCACGCAGCAGCGCCGCTTCGATCGCGCGGTTGTTTTCCCGCTTGCTCCAGTCACCGAGATAGCGGTAGCCGAGACAGTCGGAACGCGCCGAGTCGGTGAACAGCGCAATGACGCGGTTCTGGGTCCTGCGTTCGGAGCGGGGCGGCGTGGGCATCACGTCTTCCGCCTCTTGATCAGTTCATGCCCCTTGGCCGTCAATCGGTACTTCTGCATTCGACTCTGGGGTTTGTCGGGAATCGTCATCTCGACGAGGCCGGCGTCCAGCGCCGGCAGTAGGTACGCCAATCGAAAATGTTCGCTGTGTTTCAAGCCCAACGCAGCCTGGATCTCGGCGCGCGTAACCTCGCCTTGCACCGCGGCCAGGAGCCGATCGACTTCCGCGGTGACTTCCGCGGTGACTTCCGCGGTGGTCTGAGCGCTGGTGCGCTTTTCTCGGGTTGGCGCCTCCGGCCCTTCAATCCGGCGCAGATACTCTGCCGAATACGCAAACATGACCCACAGCCCCGTCTTGTCATACTCGATCAGGGGCTCAGGCGATCCGGCCGAGCGGCACGCCGCCACGATCCTCTCGATCCCGCGTCCCCAGGCCTCGATGTCTCCGGCGCGGAAAAACACGTTTGCCAGGTCGGGGTTGAAAGGATGGGAGGCATGCTTCTGCTTCAGTTTCTCTACCGTCCATGAGACCGGCAACTGTCCTGGGTTCCAGATCATCAGCTTGTCGTCGTAGACACTGATCTGCACCGGCACTCCGCTTGCGTAGTCCTTGTGGATGAGCGCGTTCAGCACTGCCTCCCGCAGTGCCGCTGCCGGCACCGGATAGGACTCGACCCGTTGGATTCCTTCGTAGCTGATCGCAGCCTTCAGATACTTGAGCTGCAGAATTTCTATTGTCTGGTCCACCTGCGTGAACAAGGGACCGCGAACCTCGTCGTGATAACGCAAATCGTCGTTGCTGTGGAAGAAGCCGATCTTTACCAACGCGCCAGTGACGAAGCGCTCGGGCTCGGCATGAAAGGCCAGCACAGCCGCACGCTTCAGGTGCGTCCCGTCCCACAGGTGCAGCTTTTCCATCAATCCGGCGGGGGACCCTTTCAAGTCGGCCGCCGCCACACGCTGACTTTCACGGGCCCGGCCGCGGAACGCATCCAGCGCAATCCTGGACAGGCTACGCGGTGTGACACCCGGTACCGGCACATCGTCCCAATGTCGGCCATGATGGCGCAACAGGAATCGATCGAGCGCAGCACCCTTCAGTTCCTGCAGTGTGCTGCCGCTGCGCTGGTAGTAATGACCTCGATAACTGATGGGAGAGGGATAGGCCGGCGTTGCGATCTCGAGGAAATCCTTGCCGCCCTCGGCGAGCAGGTTTACCGGGACAATGATGCCGAGTAGATCGCGAATCTTGTTCGGTAGCTCCTCCAGGAGTCTCGCGGCATCCGGAATGCCTACAACTTGTCCCTTGTCGTTACGCCCGATCACCAGCACGCCACCCTCCGCGTTGGCAAAGCCGCAGACCCAGCGTAGATGGTCGTCACGCCATGACTCCTTCCACTCGATGTGCTGTGATTCGGTCATACGGATGGCTCGCGGTAACCAAGTCTGTCGGGACATCCCGAGCCGGTGACCAACGCGACGAAGCATCTCTGCATCAATCGCTGGGAGCGGGCGTGCTCAGGCATTGGTGGGTTCGCCGACCACTTCATTCTGGACGTAGCGTCTGAACGAGGGCGTATCGGTAAAGCAGCGGAATCCGGCTTCTGCGGCAATCCGGATGGTGGAGGCGTCTTCGTTGATCAGTACGGCGACTGGCTGGCTCAGTTCCTCCTGCAGCCCGCTCGGCCAGGCCAGGTCGAACACGGCCAGCTGCTCTCCCGACTGCGAATCGGAGAAGTCATAGGAGACGATGCCGCGTGGCAGGCCTGCCGATTCCACCCAGTCGTTCAGGGACAGAATTTCGATCTCCTCATCCTCGCTGGTGATGCCACCACGAACCGTGGTGACGGACGTGACCGCGGACGCCGGTCCGGCCAGCCAGCGATTGTCGCCGTGCAACAGGCCCTCCATGCGTCGGTTGAGCTCGGCGGACAGCAGCACCTTGCGTGCTTCGAGGAAGTCGCGGAAGTTCTCGATCTTCCACAAGGCCGGGTCGGTAGGTATCCATTGCGATGCCAATGCGCCGGGATGCGCCGCCTCGACCTTCAGGAAGTACTCCTCCGGCAGCCGATCGGTGATGTCGAGGTTGGTGTCCTTGGTCAGGAAGCAGAAGTTGGCGAGCGCGTTCACTTCGGGGCGTGGGTAGTTGCGCTTGTAGAGCTGCGCCTTGGGGAAGATGTGGTGCACTTCCAGACGGCTCATCTTGCCCAGGAGGCCGGCCTTGAGTGGCAGCCCGGTGCCCCAGTCGCGTGCTTCGCCCATGCGCGTCAGCATGTAGAGCACGGGGTAAAAGCGTGCGCCAAGGCTCCAGCCGGTGAAGTGACCCGGCTCGGCACGCAGTCCGCCATGCCACAGGCGCAATTGTTCGAGCAGTTTGTCGAGGCCGCCTCCCTCGCCCTCCAGCGCGGCGAGGTCCTGGTCCATGAATGACTCGGTGGAACTGGAGAAGCGGCCCCACATCGCCGCCTGGACGAACCAGAACACCAGCTTGTCGCGATCCTTCTCACCCATCTGACCCAGCTTGCCCTGCTGCCGCTGGTCGAGGTAGCGCACCATCACCGGCACGCCGAAGCGGCCGAAGAACACACGGTCATGGTCCAGCCCCAGCCGGCTACCGATCAGGTTCAAGCTGGTGTCGATGTGCCTGGTGGCGCGCACCAGCCCATCCTGCACCTCGGCTGCGCCCTTCTCATGCAGATGCAGAAACCTGGCTTCGCCGGTCAGCACCGTGTTCACCGAGCGCAGCAACCAATCGAGGTTGAAGTGGAAATCGGACTTCGCCCATTCCTTCAGCTTGGCCTTCATCGCGTCGCGCCCTTCGGGCCATTCGGCACAGATCTTGGCCAGTGCCAGGTCGCCCTTGGACAACTTGGTGCCACCGCTGTTGACCCGGTTGAAGATGTCCACCACCACATCGAGGGACTTGTCCGATCCGGTCACTTCCTCGATGTGCAGATCCAGATCGGTGATGGACAGGAGGCGACTCAGGCGTCCCACGTATTCGCCCACCTTCGGCGCAAGCTCGGGCTGCGCGGCGAGACGCGTCACGAATTCGCCCAATCCTGCGGTGCCCTTGGCCATAAGCTCCGTCACGTCAATCCAGAGTGGATCGTCCTTCATCTTCACTGGCTGGTAGAACTCGAACTTCTCGGCTTCCAGGTGGAAGCGCAGTCCGGTGAAGGCCTGTGCGTTGCCATCGAAGAACTTGGGCGGCTTGCCGCGCACGACCCCATAGAGCGAAGTAATGCGCTGCTGCCCGTCGAGGAGCAACTTGACCACGCCCGCCGCCAGCGCACCGTCGCCGCGGTGGGTCGCGGTCTTCGACTCCGTCGCCCAAACCAGCAGGCCACCGACCGGATGGCGCCGATAGAGCGAATCGAACAACCCACGTACCTGCTCGCGATTCCAGACGTAGCCACGCTGGAACTCGGGCAAGGCCATGTGGCCGCTGTCGATGTGGTCGAGGATGGTGGAAATCTTCATGCAGTCGTTCTCATGCCGCGGTTCCCGGAATCCAGATCCAGCCTTCTCCGGCGGGCACATCAAAGGGAGGTGCAGTCAGGAGGCTGGGGTTGGTGGCGTAGATGTATGCGATCAGGGCGCAAATTCGAGCGTCGTCCTTGTCCTCGTGGCCGAGTGGTGGCCGACTGCTGAGGAACTCGCTGACCGCTTTCGACTTGCGACACGCGGCGGGATAGGTCTCGATGGCGCGGAAGCCTGCGCCTTCGGTCCAGACGCCGCAGCTTTCGGTGATTGGTGCGAACTTGGCCAGCGCATGCATGCCCTTGGTGGCCTGGCTGCCGAGCATGTCCTTGATGGCCGACAGGGGTGCCAGACCCTGCTGATGTAGATGGCGCTCGGTCTGGCGGAACAGATAGCGGTTCTGTCCGGATAGCTTGTCGGCTTCGACGAATCCCTTGCCGGTGATCAGGTTCACGAAGGACTCGGGAAACCCCAGCGGTGTGTCGATGGCCATTGTGATGGCAGGCTGTACATCCGGGTACAGCGCCTGGCACTTTCCGAACAGCGCCCGGAGCCAGTCGCTGGTCTCGCTGGCGTAGGTGATGCACTGACGCAGGTTGCCGCGCCAGGGTTTTCCGACGAGGTTCAGCGTGTCATCGAGAATGACGATGGCATCGCGGCTCTTGCCGTTCTTGTCGCAGTTCCAGCCGCCGACATCCCAGCCGATATAGAAGGACCGTGCTGGAGCGCCGGGATTCATATCAGTCGCGTCCTTCCAGTGAGCAGTTCCTGCATCATCGCCTGCTTCAGCAATCGGGTCTTGTCGCGGCGCGCTTCTAGGGCGGTCAGCTCGGCGTCCATGTCGGAGAGGACGGTGGCGATGGCCTGCTGCTCATCTGGCGATGGGAAACGCAGAACCAGCGCGAGCAGTTTTCCCTTGGCGATGTTCTTCATGCTCCCACTTGTTCCAGAAGCCAGGTCCTTGATCTTCGACTTGATGTCGGCACTGCTCAGCAGGTAAGCGAGCCATTTCGAGCAACAGCTACTGCCGGGGCGAAAGCGCATCATCCAAAGCCGATCAGGAAGGAACAGGTTGGGGTAATCTCGATCAACGAACCCAACCTCCCCAACGAGGTTCGGTGTGTTCATGCGGCTGACGATGATCGAGTTCTGTTCTGCGCTTAACCTCGCTCGACCGACCTCCGTGGGTTCCATGAGCTTGCATTCACCGGGGAAAAAGGTGCCGCCAGCGACGCATGAAGTCTTGAGTATTCCCGGCTCGCCTGAAGCTACTACCAAATGCCCAACGCCGGTGACCGAGTTGACACTTACGCCGGCAACAAGATCTGCAATCACGGAAGACAGGGGCCGTGGCTCCCAACTCCGATCGAAACCGGGGAGGCGGGCCTGGCTGGTGAGGAGTTGCTGCATGGCGGCCTGTTTGAGGTCGCGCTTCTTGGCGAAGAGTTGATCGAGGCCGGCGAGCAGCGCATCCACATCGCTCAACGCCGCTGCGATGGCGCGTTGTTCTCGCACCGACGGAACGGGCATTGGCACCTCAAGGAACTTTTCACGAGGCAAATGAGCAATGCTCGTCTGCGTGACGTAGTTGGCCAGTAGACCACTGTCGGACCACAGGCGAAGATATGCGGCCATCACCCGCGAGTCGAACCCTTTAAGCGGACGCAGTCGATGAAGTGCCTTCTGGTAGTAACACTCCTCAATAGGTGCATCCCATATGGCGCAGCGACCAACCTCACCACCCTCGCAAACCAGCAAATCGCCCTGCTGCAAACGATACTTTTCAACGTCCGCTCGGGACATTGGTACCGTAGCTAGCTCATTTATGTCTATCCGACCCCATTGAACAGCCTTGTTCCCTAGATACGGCTTCAGCGTGCCAACATTCCTTTCCGAGTCGAGCATCTTGCCGAGTTTGACCTCAAACTCTTGGCCGACCGTCGATACATCCCAGCCCTCCGGAATCGGCCCAACCTCTGTGATTTTGTAGCCGGGCCTCAATTCCACGACGCCCCCATCTTCTTCAGGTGCTCATCGACCCGCGCTGCCAGCGTCGCAACCTCATCAATCAGCTCCGGCAACGGCTTGGCATACCGCTCAGCCAGCTCCCGAATCCGCCCAGTCAACGTCTGCGAAACGCGATCCAGTTCACCCTGCATCGTCGCAACAAGCTGCGCCATCCACTTGTCGTCGATCGCCAGTGACTGGATCTCGCTCAGGGTCAGCGTCGGGTACTTCTGGTAGGCCAGCGAATCGAGCTCGGCTTCGGTGTCGCGGATCTGCTTCTTCAGGGCGGTGATGCGGCTGGCCAGCTCGGTCCATTGCCTGAGCACCGCCAGTTCGTCGGCGCCGTCGGGATCGCGACCGATCTCGCGGATGCGCTCCTTCACGATCGCGGCGGTGATGCTGTCGAAGCCGGCGAAGGCCTGGTCCTCGCTGCTGTGTTCTTCTTCCAGTTCGCTCTGCGCGGCCTGGGCGGCTTCCAGCTCGGCCTGCAGCGCGTCGATCGCGGTCTGCTCGGCAGCGAAATAGCGGGCGACGATGTAGGGCTTGGGGATCAGCTCGCAGCTCCAGCCCTTGTCCTTCGATCTGCCCTTCTTGTCGGTCTCCAGGATCCGCGTCGGTTTCGCGACCCAGCCGTCGGCGGCGATCAGGTAGGCGTCGTCCTGGAGGGTGTCGGCCCAGTAGTCCATCAGGTGCTGATAGATGTCGTAGCCGTCCAGCAGCGGTGCGCTCCTGAAGCTGGCGAGCAGATCCTCGGCAATCTGCTCGATCAGCGCCTTGGGATGGCCGTCCTGGCCGAAATCACGCAGCGCTTGCGAAGCCCGCGCGCGCCATTCAGCGAAGCGCTGGGTGATCCCCTGGCGGAAGGCATCGAATTCGGGGTGCTCCAGGATGGCCGCGCGAACCTCAGTCAGCGGCAGCTTCAGGCGTGCGTAGCCCGGCCGCTGGCCACTCGAATCGAAAGCCTCGAACAGCGCGGCGCGCACGCCGGGCAGCACCTGCCAGTAGTCCGCCAGCGCGTCCAGATCGCGCTCCGGCACCCCGCCGCGCAAATGCGCGTCGATGTCCTGCAGATCCTCGGGCTCCGTGCTGTCGATGTAGCGCGGCAGGTTGAGGTTGTAATCGTTCTTTCCATCAGCGATTTCGGCCAGCGGCACCATCCGGGCGTAGCGCGGCACGTCGGTGAGTTTTCGGAAGGTGTCGACGATGCGATGGATGTCCTGCTCGCGCAGGCGGTTCTTGTTGCCGTCCTTGATGTAGCCCTTGGCGGCATCGATCATGAACACGCCCTTGCGCGCGGTCGCGTTTTCCTTGTCGAGCACGACGATGCAGGCCGGAATGCCGGTGCCGTAGAACAGGTTGGCGGGCAGGCCGATGATGCCCTTGAGATAGCCGGAGCGGACTAGCTGCTGGCGGATCCGGGCTTCGGCATTGCCGCGGAACAGCACGCCGTGCGGCAGGATGCAGGCGCCTTTGCCGGCGCCCTTGATCGAGCGGATGATGTGCAGCAGGTAGGCGTAGTCGCCCTGCTTGGTCGGCGGTTCACCCCACGCGAAGCGCTGGTAGGGATCCATCGCCGGGGTCAGGCCGGTGGACCAGGTCTTGTCGGAGAAGGGCGGATTGGCGACGACGTAGTCGTAGGTACGCAAGGCCTCGCCGTCCTTGAACTTCGGCGCCGCCAGCGTGTTGCCGGACAGGATGTTGGCGGTCGGGAAGTCGTGCAGGATCATGTTCATGCGGGCCAGACCCGCGGTGGTCACGTCCTTCTCCTGCCCTTCCAGCGTGATGTGCCGGCCTGCCTGCGCGGCCACCTTCAGCAGCAACGAGCCCGAGCCGCAGGTGGGATCGTAGGCAGTGGTGGAGGCCTTGGTGTTTTCCGGCGCGATGCCGATCACCTGGGCGATGACGCGGCTGACTTCTGAAGGCGTGTAGAACTGGCCCTTGCTCTTGCCACTCTCGGTGGCGAAGTGGCGCATCAGATACTCGTAGGCGTCACCGAGGATGTCGTCGTGGTCGGCGCGATTCTGCGAAAAATCCAGCTCCGGCTTCTGGAAGATGCCGATCAGGTTGCTCAGCCGATCGACCATCGCCTGGCCTTCGCCGAGCTTGTTCGGATCGTTGAAATCGGGGAAGTCGGTGCGCGCGAGGCGGGCGTTGGCGTCGATCAACGGCTGGATGATCTGCGTATTGATCTTGTCGCCGATGTCGCTCCGACCCTTCAGCCCGATCATGTCCTTGAAGCCGGCCCCTCGCGGGATGATGACCGGCGGGGCGAAGTCATTGCTGCTGCCGTACTTGTCCGAGATGTACTTGATGAACAGCATGAACAGGACATAGTCCTTGTACTGACTGGCATCCATCCCGCCGCGCAGTTCGTCACACGAAGCCCAGATCGAGGAATAGAGGTCGGACTTCTTGATGGGCATGCGTTGCTGGTCTCGGTGTGAGGTGTGGGTGGGGAGTGCGATCGATGCTATGGATAGCCCTTGGCCGGCTGGTGCCGGCTGGCTGCGACTCGGTAAATTGCTGCGCCATTTCCCCAGACCCTGAGAATGCCGCAGTGAGGGAGATCGCGCCAGCGATTGAGAGCCAGTACCTGGCCGTTGCCCCAGGCTGATTTGGGATGTCCCGGTGAGGCGCTGAACGTGGCGTTGGCGAATCTGTTGTCGGGGACGACAAGTGCGGCAGCAAGCTGCCAAGAGCAGAGCGGTAGCAAGCTACCGCACTCCATATAAGAGCGAGCCACACATCAGTCTTTGCCGTTGACGTCGCGGCTCGGTCGCTTGCGCGCATCGAACATTCTCTGCGTCATCTCCTGGTCGTCGATGCAATCCTTGAGCTCAAAGTAGCCGGATGACGCCGACACAAGGTCCATCGACTCGCAACGTGACATCTGAACAATCCATCTGAACGCAATCTCGTCACTGTCGGAGGGAGCGCTGTGGTCATAGTCAAAGTTGTAGTAAAGCTCCCAGAGCTGCCCGTCCTTTGCGCGCATCGCCACTGTGCAGCTGGAGGCGTCCGGGAGCACTGATACGCGCCCCAGCACGAAGGGCTTGGTGCTCGTATAGGCCGTCGCAATGCACTGACGAAACTGAGCGCCTGGCGAGGTGGAGGAACCGTTGCGCAGGAGCCCGCAGTCCGTGGCTTCCTCGCCGGTGAGCTCGGAAGCTACGTAGGCAATGTCATCGTAGCAAGTCGAGTCCCATGCGAGCTTGGGTGCGTGCGGTGTCGGCGCAACGGGTGGACTTGCGCATGATCCGAGGCATGTGAGGGTCGCGGTCAGCAGGATAGGTGTTCGCATGAATGATGGCCTGGCTGTCATCTAACGCGAAGCATGCCCCAGTCAGACTTGGAGCGCCGCATTGGGGCGTTTTGCGGCGTTGACGGGGTTGTACGCGGAGGTGCGTGTGTGTTGGCGCTTCGTGTCGGGCAAAAAAGCCGGCAGGATGCCGGCGCTCCCATGTGGGGTTTGGGGCTGCGCATGGCGACCGAGGTGAGATTTGGCCATCGCTGCTGGGCCGTTGACCCTGGGCTCTCTCGGCGCAGCAAGATTTGCCGCAGCCAGCTCATAATGTTACTTTGTAATATTCAAAAGCTTTATGCAGGAAACGTTCTTTATGCGTTCAGGTAACACGATCAACCTCTCGATCACGCTCCCCAAGGCGATGGCCGACTTGGTCGACCGAATTTGTGTCGAGGAGTCACGTAATCGGTCTGAGCTGATGCGCGAAGCGTTCCGCACCTACCTCAAGACCCGCACGAGCGTCCCCGGCCTCGGCGCGCCGGACGAGGAGCGCTCGAAGCCGGTTCTGACGAGCTTCACCGAGTGGGCAAGTGAAGCCGACGACGCTTATGACAGTCTCGCTTAGAAGCTTCGCTGTCGTTGTCGTGCCGTTTCCGTTCAGTGATACGCCTGAAGTCATCAAGCCGCGCCCGGCGCTCGTGCTTTCGACGGAAGCGCATCGCCGTACCGGCCAGGTAATCGTCGCGATGATCACGAGCTCTGAAGCAGCCTGGTCAGGCGATGTGAACATCAGCAATTGGAAGGCAATCGGCCTTCCCAAACCATCGAAGATCCGGATGGCAAAGATCGCTACGTTCGACGCCAGCGCCGTCCGGAAGCTGCTAGGTCGCGTTGATGAAGAGGCCCGCATCGAGGTCAAGGCACACCTTCACGAGTTCCTCGACTGCTGATTTCTGAAGCGCGAACCTCGAGTCCTCGAACGGCGGCGGCGGCCAATAGTAGCGACGTGTCGCACCTGGGAGCGCTGGCATCTTGCCGGCTTAGGGCTGCACGCGAAGCCGCCAACTTTTTCGCTTCGAGAGACTTTCAAGGCCAGCCTTGTGTCGAGCGCTTCGCACCGGAGCGAAAGAGCCGGCAGGATGCCGGCGCTCCCAGGTGGGCTTTGCGGCTGCGGATGGCGAGCAAGGGCAGGCATGGCCACCGCTTCGCGAGTGAAGGCACCGCCAGGGCGAAGAGCGGCAGCAAGCTGCCAAGCGCAGAGCGGTAGCAAGCTACCGCACTCCATATAAGAGCCAACCACATCAGTCCTCGCGGTTGAGGTCGCGACTCGGTCGCTTGCGTTGGCGGGGCCAATGCGTATCCCGTCGCCCTCGATTCCGATTCCGATTCCGATTCCGATTCCGACCCCGACTCTCCAGCGCACGTGCGGCGAACTGTGCGCAGCGCCAGTCATTCAGAGAATGCGCCTAGCCCCAGATCCGCATCATTCGTTCCACCGCCGGCATCGCATCGATCGCTCCGTGCACCAGCACAACGAGCAGGAAGCTGCGGGTGCGGTGCCAAAGAGTGCCGAGCATGATCGAGATCGGGGCCAATGCGCCGATGCACAGGGCGGCGATCTGGACGAGCCCAACCGCTTGCCCCGTCAGGGCTTCTCCGTCGCGCAGATAGAACGAGGGCACGTGGGCGAGCGAGAAAATGACGGACGTGACGATCACCGCCATCGGAGCTGAATCGATCCAGGCGGTGAGCCTGGACTGCAGCAGGCCGCGGAAGAGGAACTCTTCGCAAACGCCCGCTTCTATCGACAACCAAAGCCACGCCAGCAAAACCCAGCCGGCGATCACAGCCGCGGAAAGCCCCTGCGCGCTCAGCGTTTCGAAGATGGAATTCATCATGCCGACCGCGACGATCATCAGGGTCGAGAAGGCCCGGCGACACAGCTTCACAAGCATGCAGCATTTCGATCCTGTTCTATCTGAATTCGACCGGGACTGGCAAGATCACCCGTGCTTCATTCACAACCCGGCGCGAACATTTCTGCGCCGCAATTCACAGCGAAGGACCAATCGCTGAATAAGCCGGCATCGTGGTTGTAGGCATCAGATACTTTCAGGATCCAGACGCCGTTTTCTGACAACTTCTGTAGGCTGGGAAGTGCGCTTGTGGGGGTATTCCGCGCCCGTACTGTGGCGCTGCTCTGGGCAGGACAAATGGCGCCGAGAATGACAGGTGTGACGTCATCGATTGCCGTGTGCCGACGGGTAAAGCGATCCGCAGCGCAAACTTCAACCGCAGTACAACTCAACAGCAAGAGAGCGGGTCCAACGATCCGATGCTTCACCTTGCTTACTCCTGAAATAATTACGTCGACGCGCATGACCTGCGTGCTGATGGTTCATCATTGCCGGCAAACGAAACTGAACAATCATCTGCATCGGTGAGGCGAACGGGGAACGCGTTTCAAGCTGTCTCGGCATGAACTCTGACGGCATGGTTTCTTGACAATTTAGTGATAGTGAGATTCGAATGCCTCCCCCAATCGAAGGAGGCGAAGAGAACCGACCCTTCGGGGCGCCGTCGTCACAATGCGCTTGCCGGCGGGCTCCTGTTCGGATAGCGTCGGCAAATGCCCAACCTCGACGATACCCTTCTTCGGATATACCAGGGTCTTCTGGATTCCGATGGTATCCACGCCAGCCTCAGCGTGGTTGCGCGGGCACTTGGCGGGCATCTGGCCGCCCTGCATGATGAGGATCTCGCTCACGGAACCAGCCGGGTTATGGCCAGCGGGCTTCCGGAGCGTGAGTTGACGCAGTTCATAGCCGACTATGAAGTTCGTTGGAGCGGTTCCAATCCATTGATGGATGCATGCCTGCCGGCGCTGTTGCGCGAGGGTGTCCAGCATGGTGATGCCGTTTTGGGACGACAAACCTTCGTTCAGTCTGACTACTATCGCGAGTTGCTCAAGCCGCTGGACATCGAGCACTCGCTCGGCATGCGAGTGGCACTGGTTCCACAATCCAGATTCGCCGTGGCCACCTTCAACCGGTCCCGCCACGCAAGACAATTTGACGCGGCATCAGTTCAACTTGCCAGGAAGCTTCGTCCGCATCTGGAATGTGCGTATATGCTTCATCAGCGCCTGGGCTCCGCGCTTGCCGAGTGCGCAAGTCTCAGAGCCGCGCTGGAGCATGCAGCGGTTGGCCTGATCCTGGTCAATGCGGACGGTCGTATTCGGACAATGAACTCTGCCGCCGAGCAAACCCTTGAGCGCTTGAACGCAGGCCACTTGAGTTTCTCGGGACAGCTTGAGCTCAAGGATCGCCACGCGAAGGAACGATGGCGCCGCGCTTTGGCATCCGGCGATGCCAGCGTTACGGATCCCGACTCACATGAGATACGAATCCTGGACATGGACCCCAAGTCCTCCATTACGCTTGCCGGCGCATTGCTGCGGCTGCACCGACTGCCGTTGGCGGCACCCGCTTTCGCTCAACCAGGTATTCGATGGGTCGCCACCCTGACTGAGCTGGGCGGGCCGGCTGGAGCTTCCGATGGACTGCGATCAGTGCTGTGCAGTGTGCTTGGCCTGACCCCTCGAGAAGCCGATGTCGCGCTGGCCCTGCGTGAGCACGGAACCGCCCCGGCAGCCGCAAAAGCACTCGCCGTGGCGCCCAGCACGGTGCGCAGCCACCTCAAGAGCATCTTTGGAAAGCTGGACCTTGAACGCCAGTCGCAGCTCATTCAACGGATAGAGCAAATTGCGCGTGTGTGACGGGTACGCTCGGGGGCTTTGAGGTCAAGTGCGCTGGATCGCCGCAGTCGCTTGGGATCCCTCGCGATGACGAGCCGTCCTCGCCCCCCCATCTGCACTCATTGTCGGGGATGAGTGACTTGGGGAGACCGCGTCGCTGCGCGACGGCCCGAGTACAACTCGGGGTTCCGTCGAAGGGCTGTGCGCTTTGGGTGTCGACGCGGCCGCCGGCGCGAAGGCTGCCGGGGCGGAGATCGACCTTGTACGCGCGCCGGTACCGCGCTACTTCCGGGACTCAGTAATTTGCTCGAAGTCCGCGCATTCCTCCGAGCTCGCCGATCACGATCCCACCTGATGCTGGCTCTCTTGCGGCTGGGCTCAACTCGGTACCTGTAGTCTGCATCAGACGGGCAAACTCACGCTGGATAACCTGGTAGCACTCGCAGCTCATCGACTCGAGCCGTCTACGGTCAAGAATGTGGATGGACCCGCGCCGGTAGTTGAGCACTCCAGCGCGCTGCAACTCACCGGCTGCCTGGGTAACGCTTTCACGACGAACGCCGAGCAAGTGGGCGAGGCCCTCCTGGGTGATGCAGATCTTGTTGCCGCTCTGGCGATCCAGGCTCGCCAGTAGCCGTCTGCACAATTGCTCCTTCAAGCAATGATGTCGGTTGCAGGCGGCGGTCTGCGCGATTTGAGTGACCAGAACATGGGCGTAGCGAAGCAAAAGATGTCGTAGCTCTCCACCGCGATCGAACTCCGACTTGAGCGCGGTCGCGTCGATCCGAAAGGCTTGTCCTGCCCGCTGCACGAGCAGCTGATGAGCTTTGCTTTCGCCGCCCAGAACCATGCGAACGTCGGCTAGTCCCTCATTGCCGATGACCGCAATTTCAGTGGGTGCGCCAGCGATCGTCACGTAGCACAGCGACACCACGGCCGAGGTGGGGAAGTATGTGTACTGCCTGCTTCCACACTCGCCAATCACCTGCCCGGCAGGCAAGGAGACCAGCTCCAGTTGGTCACTCAAGCGCGCCATCACTTCGTCGCCCAGGGCAGCCAGCAGCAGGTTCTGGCGCAACGCGGTTCCTGCTTCGCAGTGCGGCATCTGGATGATGTCGCCACGCGGACGAACGGCAGCGAGTTGCACAGAGGTCTTCATGGCCGTGACTCCAGGAGGAGGGAAGGGCAAGCGATTCAGGCCAGACGCCGTGACGAGTACCAAGGCACCATGGCGAACAATTCCGAATCACCAGCAAAAGAGCCCTTGACCATCGTAGAGCAAGTTACGCGCCATGATCTGCAAGGCTATTATTTTCAATAGCTTGCGGCCCGCCGGCATAGAGAAATGCGCTTACACCGCATGGGAGTAGCGGGCAAAATGCAATGGCGGATTGCGACTTGCCCGATCTGGCTGCCGCGGCATCGACTGCGGATCGCAAAGCGCGAACCGACGGCAGGATGCCGAGGCTCCCGGGCGTGCTTTGCGACTACGAGTGTCGGTCTAGGCGAGTCTTGCCGATCGCTTCACGATGGCGCAGGGGAGCGGCCAGAACCCGCCTCGACTCGATCGGGCTGGGCGTTCGAGGCGCGTAGCACTCACTCTCTACGCGGCCAGTTAGCCAATGCCAGCCTCCAATGTTAGTTTGTAATAGTAAACAGCTTTATACAGGAGCGCGCCCGCGAACATCGCTTCGATGGCTTCAGCGCCCATCTGGTCAAAGTCGTCGGGGACCTTGATCGGTGTGGTCAGAAAGCCGAGCCGCCTGACCTGCTCGGACGTTGGCGCATCCAGTGCCATTACCTTGACCAACGGCTTGCCGGCCTTCGCAATGACGAACGGCTCGCCTTTGATTGGCCTGTTCGATCAGTCGAGACAAGTGGGTCTTGGCCTCATGGATGTTGACCGTGTGCACACGCGCCTCGATGAACTTAGTCTGATTGGTTTAGTATCACGGCCCAATGTGATCAAGCTTGATACGTTCAGGCTTCGCTGCCCGCCGCCCGTAGAGCTTGTTTGCGGGCCGCTTTGCCAAGGGCCCCTTCAGCCCACTTGTTGAGACTGGTGCCGCTTCTTGCGGCAGCCTTGAGCGCGGCAGCATGAATCTCGGGTGCGATGCGAAGCATGAGCTTGCCGCTGGCGGGCTTCTCCGGCGCGAAGCCCAACTCTTCGGATCCCGCCAGATAGTCTTCAACAATCGCGTGGAAGCGCGACTCGAACTCCGCCACTGACTCGCCATGAAACGAGATAATGTCGTCAATACCAATCACGCGCCCAACGATGACCTTGTCTTCCGCGTCGTAGACCATGCCCGCCGTGTAACCCTTGTAGGTCATGGAATTGATCATGGCTTGATCCCAAGTCTGTTGACGAACTCCCGAACTGCAAGTACCCGATAGCGCAGTGCTTCCTTCCCCGGATGCGGTCGATGGATAGTCATCTTCCGGCCGTTGGACTCGAAGGTCACCGAGGGACCCGCACCTTCAACGACTCTGCAGCCTGCCGCCTTGAGCATGGATTCGATCCGAGCCCACTCGATGTTCCCGTTGACCGGATCACTGAGCACCCGCTCCAGAGTCTTGCGCTGCGTTCCGTTCACCTGTCGATGATAGCGCGCTGCAGTAGATGTGCAAGCATGGCTCGTCAGTTGGCAGAGCCTGCACGGAGAATGCCGTTGCTTTACCGCACCAGGAGCGAAAAATCTCTGGATCGCTGCGGTCGCAAGCTCCCTCGCGATGACGAGGGTTCATGGCGCGTGTGTATTTCCTCATTGGATTCCGGCCCACTTGGGCACCGCCGCAAGCCCAAACCTGCGGGCAAGATGCCCGCGGTCCCAGGAAGAGCGCGCCGTGGTCACCCCCCGCAGCCCACGTGAGCACCGCCGCATGCCCAACCTGCGGGCAGGATGCCCGCGGTCCCAGGAAGAGCGCTCGAAGCGTCACTGGCCACTGGAACTGGCCACTGGAACTGGCCGCTGGAACTGGTCTTCAGCTTATTCCGCCGCCCAGCCCGTTCCAAAGCCCCATAAATCCCGGAAACGAGGTATCCACGTTGCGGCAGTCGGTCACGCGGGTTTCGCCTTCGGCGATCCCGCCGGCCAGGGCGAAGGCCATCGCGCAGCGATGGTCGCCGGCGCTGTCTACGGTGGCTGCTCGCAAGCTGCCCCCTTCGATGTCGATGCCGTCGGGGTATTCCTGCAGTTGCACGCCCATCGCGCGCAGGCCGGTCGCCATCACGGCAAGGCGGTCGCTTTCCTTGACGCGCAGTTCGGCGGCGCCGCGGACGCGGGTGGTGCCTGTC
>JBGTIE010000216.1:0-7539 GCA_041745855.1 Lysobacterales bacterium
TTCGATCATCGGCATGGACATCCCGCACTGGGACGAGTTGCTGATGATCGCCGCACGCGCCTCGGCAATGAGCGGGCTGGGCTATGTCGGGGTGGACATCGTGCTCGACAAGACCTTGGGGCCAATGATCCTGGAACTCAACGCCCGCCCCGGACTTGCGATCCAGATCGCCAACGGCAACGGCCTGCAGCACCGGCTAGAAGCAATCGAGGCGCTGCCTGCGTTGGCACTCGACCCGGAGCAACGGGTCGCGTTTGCGAAGGCGAATTTTGCGACCGTCTAGGGCTGAGGGCTGAGGGCTGGGGATAGAAGAGCAGGGCCCAGGGCCCAGGGCCCGGAAGCGCCATGGCCTTGCGCGTAGGATGTCGGTGAGCTCAGCGAACCGCATCAAGAGCAGGGCCCAGGCCCCTCGGGCCCAGTAGAGCATCGGCCTTGCGCTTAGGATGTCGGTGAGGTAGCGAATCGCATCAAAGCTAGGGTCCAGGGCATAGCACCCAGGGCCCAGAAGGGCCTGGCCGAGGCGCTCATTCGGCACTCCTCTGGTAGCGAAATGCGGGGTCGGAATCGGAATCGGTATCGGAATCGATGCCCTTGATCTCTATCCGCTCAGTTCAACGACCCGTCCCTCCCGCTCCGCTCTCCTTTGTGTCCTTCGTGTCCTTTGTGGTCAATCGCTCTTGCGCTCTTGCGCTCTTGCGCTCTTGCGCGTTCCATTCACAACTGCGGATCCCCGGGTCGGTGCGCCTATTCGCGCAACAAACGCCGGCGACCTCGATGTTGCCTGCTCTTCCTGACCCCTCAGCCCTCAGCCCTCAGCCCTGTACCTGGTGAGAGCGAACCTCACCGTCCCGACGCCCAGCTACAGCCCTGCAATATGCTCGACCATCCGTCGCTGCATCGCCGGGTCGGGCAGGGTGCCCAAGGCCGCACCCATGTTGTCTATCATGTGATGGGCCTTGCTGGTGGCCGGCGTGGCGACGGTGACCGCCGGATGGGCGATGACGAACTTGAGGAAGAACTGGGCCCAGGAGGCGGCACCGAACTCGGTCGCCCAGTCCGGCAGCGGCTGACCTCGGACGCGATCCCACAGCCGGGTGCGGCCGAACGGCGCGTAGACCAGCACACCAATGCCGCGGTCGAGGGCCAGCGGCAGGATCCGCTCGGCCATCTTAAGATTGTCGATGGCGTAGTCAATGCCGATGAAATCCAGCCGCTCGGTCCGCATCAACCGCTCCAGCTCGTCATACAGGTCCGGTCGGGTGTTGGTGATGCCCAGATGGCGGATCCGGCCTTCCTCGCGCAGTTCCTTCAGCAGCCCGAGATGGACCGGTATGTCGGCCACGTTGTGGACCTGGATCAGGTCGATGACCGCCTTGCCGACGCGCGCGAAGGAAGTCTCGATCTGGGCCCGTGCCGCCGCCGGGTCGGCGCCGCTGCCGTCGAGGCCGGGGACATTGAGCTTGGTCGCCCAGAACAGTTTGTCTTTCAGTCCCAACTCGCCAGCCAGCCGGCCGGCTACTTCTTCGGACGCGCCGTAGCTGGGGGCGGTGTCGAATACAGTGCCGCCGTGCGCACTCATCGCGCTCAGGACCTCGCGCAACGCGTCCACGTCCTCGCTGCCGGCCAGCGCCGAAAAAGTCGCCGAGCTGCCCAGCCCGACCACCGGCAGCTGCTCACCGGTAGATGGCACCGCCCGGGTGATCAGCCCTGCCGGGCCTGCGATCAGGCTCCGCGGATCGAGCGCCAGCAGGGAGGCGGCGGCAATGGAAAACTGCAGGGATTGACGTCGGGTGATCATGTCCGGTCTCCAAGCCTGAGTCGAATCATTACCATACAGCGCAACAGGGCCCAGGGCGCAGGGCACAGGGCCCAGAAGAGCAGGGATCAGGGCTCAGGCACGGGCCCGTGCATCTTGTTCGGCGCATCTCCGGCAGCGAGCTCCCATCGGGGTCGGGGTCGGGGTCGGAATCGGAATCGATCTCTTGGCCGGTGAAGCCGGCCTCGTCCTGGCGAACCAAGTGACAGCATCGCCACAAACTGGTCGAATACTGCGGTACGCCCAGCCGAAGCACTCGATAGCTGCCGGTACATGTCAAGTGGATCGTGGCTAGTACCCTTATCGTTGCCCGATTCCGATTCCGACCCCGACACCGACACCGACACCGACTCCATCTACTGATCACCCTCACTGGAATTCAATCAACCCGCTTCGCCTCCGTTGCCAGCTTTTGCTGCTTTCGTCCCAACCAGATACCCAGCGCGGCCCAGGCCAGTGCCAGCGGTACCGCCACACTGGCCAGCCCTGCCAGGCCCATGCCGAGCTTGCCGAGCAGGCCTTCCACCTGCGCCCCGGCGACGTCGCCGCCGCGGTAGACGAAGGTGTCGATGAAGGCCTTGGACTTGTACTTGTCCTCCCGGCCCACCACCGTATAGAGGGTTTCGCGCGCGGGTCGTGTGATGGCCCGCTGGATGGCGCGGAAGGTCGCCTCGAACACGATCAGCGCGGCCAGCGAGGCAACCATCGCCAGACCGATGAAACCCAGCGCCACGGTAATCGGAAGCAGCGCGAGCGTCACCGCGACCCCCAGCCGTTTCATCAGCTGACCGGCGATCACCGCCTGCAGCAGCAGCGTGGCGAGTTGGGTAATCAGGTCGATGCGGGCGAACATGGTCGTACGCAGGTCCAGGTCATCGCCCAGCTCGGCGACCATCTGCAGCCGGGTAAAATACAGAAAGGTGGCCATGATCGTGAGGATCACGATGTAGCCGGCCATGCCGAGCAGATAACGTGAGCGCAACACCGCCCGGAAGCCCTCCCAGGCACTGCCGCCGATGATCGCTGGTTCTTCCATCGGCGTAGGCGGGGCTACGCCCGGCAATCCATCGACCCGGGACTGGCTGCGCGCGACCGCCCACGCGATCACGATGGCCAGAATCAGGAACGCCACCGCCACCAGCAACAGTGCCGGCGTACCCAGCGGCTCGGCCAGCATCGACGCCAGCCACGGCCCGAAGATCGCCCCCAGCGTGCCGCCGACCGCAATCAGGGCAAAAAAGCGCTTGCTCTGCTCCAGCGTGAAGCGGTCGGCCATCAGGGCCCAGAACAGCATCGTGACAAACAAGTTGAATACGCTGAACCAGACGTAGAAGACCTGGCCGCTGGTCACTCCAACTGCAGTCGGGGCGCTGACCAGCAGCACGTAGAAGGCGAGCAGGCTGAGGGCGAAAAAGCCATAGGTCGCCGCAATGAACTGCAACCGCCGATAGCGGCTGACCAGCCAGCCGAAGACCGGATTGGCCAGCAGTGTCACCACCGCGGTGCCCATGAACAGCCAGCGCACGGCCTCGATTCCGCGCTGCATGCCCAGCGCCTCCCGTGCCGGCCGCAGCACCATCAGAGCGGTCAGCACGCAGAAGAAGTACAGCGCCGCCAGCAACACCGGCGTGAGTTCGCCGCGGCGCAGATTGAACAAACGACGCAGATACTCAGCCATGTCGGGTCCCCGTAGCGCAATCGGAACCGCAGCCGCGGTGGATCATGCGCGAGCCCGATCGGAGCCGGACCTGCTTCCCGAAACGCCATCTGCGCAGGTTCTGCATGGGTGTCCGCCGGCTTCAGATTCGGATCCAGCAAGCTACCCGAGCGAGCGCCGGCTTGCCACCCTCACCCGACGAAGCGGGCTCAGGCATCATTGGGCCGGGCTGACAAGGATTGGAACGCGATGATCAACAACGACGTACTGCGGAGCATTCGCTACATGCTCGATCTGAGCGACGCAAAGCTGCTGGAGATTGCGCTGCTGGCGGACCCGGATCTTGCCGTATCCCGCGAAGCCATCGAAGCTGCCCTGAAGCGCGAAGACGAAGCCGGCTTCATCGAATGCAGCGACCAGATCCTCGGTCACGTGCTGGAAGGGTTGGTGATTCATCAGCGCGGTCGCGACCCCAGCCAGCCGGCCCGACCGATCGAGCTGCGGGTGAGCAACAACCTGGTCCTGAAGAAGCTCCGGGTTGCCTTCGAGCTCAAGGACGTCGACATGCACCAGATCTTCGACAGCGTCGGCTTCGCCGTGTCCAAACCGGAGTTGTCGGCGCTGTTCCGACAGCCCGGTCACAAGAACTACCGCCCCTGCGGCGACCAACTGCTGCGCAATTTCCTCAAGGGCCTGACCCTGCGCGTGCGCGGTTGACTTTGGAGTGCGGCGCTCCGCGTCGCTTTTGTATGGAGTGCGGTAGCTTGCTACCGCTCTGCTCTTGGCAGCTTGCTGCCGATCGTGGCTTCACCGGCCCTCTAGATGTGCCTGTGTGGCCCGAAAGACTTGCGAAGCCGACTCGTGCCATTCAACCTATCGGCATGAACTCACTCCTTGACGTTTTCGGCCCCGCATATCGCGCTGCGGACATCAGCGCAGCCTTGGACGCACTGGCGGTAGAGGCCGAGACCGAGCGCGGCGCCGTGTTCACTCGCCCGGATGTGGCGGCGGCAATCCTGGATCTGGCTGGTTACACCCCGGATCGCAGTCTGCAACGAATGCGGCTGCTGGAACCCTCTTTCGGAAAGGGCGATTTCCTGTTGCTGGCGGTCGACCGGTTGCTGGACAGCTGGCGTCGCGAAGGCGGCGACCCTGATTCTGCCGTGGCGTGCCTGGGGGACGCAGTCAGGGCGGTCGAACTGCACCGGGTGAGTGTTGACTATGTAAGCGCAAGGCTGCGATTGCGGCTGTCCGCCGCCGGCATGACTGAAGAAGTCGCAGACGCCTTGTGCGCGCGCTGGCTGGTCCACGACGATTTTCTGCTCACGTACTTGCCGGGCGAGTTCGATGTAGTGGTGGGCAACCCCCCGTATGTGCGGCAAGAGCGCATTCCAGCTGCGCTGTTGGCAGAGTACCGGATTCGCTTTCGTACGCTTTTCGATCGAGCCGACTTGTACGTGCCCTTCTACGAACGTGCGCTGGATTTACTCGGAGCAGGAGGGCGACTGGGATTCATCTGCGCCAATCGGTGGATCAAGAATCGCTATGGCGGACCATTGCGAGCCAAGATTGGCGATGGCTTCGCATTGCTTCACTACATCGACATGGAGGGCGTTGAAGCCTTCCAGAGTGAGGTCATCGCTTATCCAGCCATTACCGTGATCGAGCGGCCACAGGCCTCAGGCGGAGTTCGCGCACCGACCCGGGTGACCAAAGGTGTCGAGTTGCAGCGGTCCGGGCTGGCCAACGCGGTGCAGGCGCTGCTGGACTCGTCGCCGCAGCAAAGTATCGAAGAGATCGCGCTCGATAGTGGCGGAGGCGATGGACCTTGGCTGCTCGATGATCTGCCCAGGCTGCGACTACTGCGTCGGTTGGAACTGACTTTCCCACTGCTTGAGGATGCTGGGTGCAAGGTGGGCATCGGCGTGGCCACTGGCTGTGATCGGGTGTACATCGATGACCTAGACAAGCTGCCGGTTGAGCCTGAACGAAAGCTCCCGCTGGTCATGGCACGCGATCTGACCCAAGGCAGGATCAGCTGGAAGGGCAATGGTGTCCTCAATCCTTTCGAGGTCGACGGCTCACTGGCCAATCTGGACCGTTATCCGCGGTTTGCCGCCTATCTCTACCGGCACTACGACGCCATCGCCGGCAGGCATGTGGCGAAGCGCAGTGGCGAAGGGTGGTACCGCACCATCGATCGGATTTATCCGGAATTGGTAAGCGTGCCGAAGTTGCTGGTCCCCGACATCAAGGGCGAAGCCGTCTTTGTCATCGATGAAGGCCACTATTACCCGCACCACAACCTGTATTTCATCACGTCGCGCGATTGGGATCTGCGGGCCCTGCGGAGCGTGTTGCGCTCGTCGCTGAGCGTGATGATCGTCGCGACCTACTGCACGCGAATGGCAGGTGGGTTTCTGCGGTTCCAGGCGCAGTATCTGCGACGTCTACGGCTGCCGCTCTGGAACGACGTTGCTCCGGAGATTCGCGAGCGCCTGATCTCGGTTGCCGACGCTAGCTGCGTGGCCACGCTGGATGCACCGGTGTTCGAACTCTTTGGTCTCAACGATGCCGAGGGTGTGCTGGTGCGACGAATCGCCACCCAAGCTCAGGTAACGAACCGAGGCGACGGAGGGCCTTCGTTGTGAAGCTGGAATTGCTACCGTCGGGTTTCGAGTCTCGTTTGGGCGATGCCGTAGAACGATTCTGGTCGTCGCGCAGCTCAGCCGTCGTCCTACGAAGCCAAGGTGGAACGCGCGACGCGGTCGTGGGTGGTCAGAACATGAATGGCTTCGTCGACCTGGTTCGAGATGTGGCCTGCCATTGCGGGCTGCCAGAGGACAGTGTGCATTCCAATGGGCCACGCATCGTGTTGCCCGGATTTTTTCGGGCGACCAAGAACTGGGACGTCTTGGTAATACACAAGCGTCGGCTGTTGGCAGTGTTCGAGTTCAAGTCACAGGTGGGCTCATTCGGCAACAATCTGAACAATCGCAGCGAGGAAGTCATCGGTTCGGCAGCGGACTTGTGGGTTGCTCATCACCACCGAGCGTTCAGCGACGGTCCTCGCGGCGATCAGCATCGTGTGGCCGAACCTCCAGTGTATGAGACGCCGACAAGCTTGTTGAATCCCGAACTCATAAGCGATCCTCGTCCACCCTTTCTCGGATGGTTGATGCTTCTCGAGGACTGCCCCGCATCGCGCGCGCCGGTCGCGGTGCGAGAGCCGCATTTCAAGGTGTTCGAGGAGTTTCGCAACGCCTCCCATGCCATGCGGTACCAGATACTGTGCGAGCGGCTGGTAGAACGGCAACTTTATGCTGCTGCTGCGCTCGCATTGACCCCGCGCGACAGCCGAGAGCATGCCGCGCTGTCCGATGCGACGAGTCTGCACAGCTTGTTCAGTGATTTCGCCGGCCGGATGCTGGCGGCAGCTAGCTAACTAAACGGATTGCGTCACAACGTTCAGCACGGCCCCACCGACACCGCCGAGCCAACCGCGTTCAACAGCCAGTTGAGCACCTCGGTCACGACGCGGGCGCGGTTGGCGATGATGTCGAGCAGCAGCGCGAACACCAGGCCGAGGTAGAGCGCGTAGGTCCAGCCCAGGTAGTCGCTGTAGACGATGGTCAGCAGCCAGTTCTGCTCGAACACATAGCACCAGCCGCAGATCAGGCTGGCGGTCGTCAGCAGCACCGCTGGCAGCAGCAGGTGGACCGCCGCGCTCGAACGCCAGGTGGCGCAGACCAGCAGCAGGGCGAATACGAACGCATTGGAGGCGGCAAAGATCCGCAGGTCACGCTTGAGTTCGGTGGCCACCTGCGCGTACTTGACCTGGATGAACTCGACCAGCTTATCGTTGGCCATCTGCAGGCCGCGGATCTCGAACTGGAAGCCCTGCTTGAACCACGTCGCCCATTGGTCCCGGCATTCGCAATCCAGATCGCGGATCCGCGCCAGCGCGGTTGCCATCTGTTCATGCGCGCGGATCTTCAGCAGCTCCTTCGCCGCTTCGATGCGCTCGGCGTTCTGCGCCTGCAGCGCGCGCGCCGCCCGCGCCAGC
>JBGTIE010000217.1:0-6644 GCA_041745855.1 Lysobacterales bacterium
GGCGGCGCCGCCTTCGAGGTCTACGACCCGGCGAACAACCTGTGGGAAAGCCTTCCCGATCTGCCAACCCAGCGCAACCACCTTGCTGTGGCCGCGGTGAATGGGCGGATCATCGTCGCCGGCGGGCGCTTCGAAGCGGGCGCATTTGCGGAGCGGACCGACGTGGTCGAGATCTACGATCCCCTGACGCGGCAGTGGACCCGGGGCGCACCGATCCCGGCGGCAATCGGCGGCATTACCAGCGCCGTTCACGCCGGTTGCCTGTTTGTCTTCGGAGGCGAAGGCGAGCGCAGCCACGTACTGGGCCTGACGCCGGCTGTCTATGCCTATGATCCCCGCGCCGACCGCTGGAGCACGCTGCCGGATCTGCCGATCCCCAATCATGGCCTCAAGGGCAGCGCGGTGATCGACGGCAAGATCTTCCTGCCGGGCGGCGCGATCACGATAGGCGGAAACACCGGCACCAACGCCCAGCAGGTTTACCGGCCGACAACGAGCTGCGAGTAAACCATTGTCCGCCTTGTCTGGTCCCGGTAACGGGGGCGATGGCGGTGCGGACGGTGGTCATGGAGTGCGGCTTGTTGCCGTTGACTCGCGCCGTATCCTCCGACCATGCCGCCATCCCGAACATGGGACTCAGCGGCTGCGCAGGATCGCCCTTGCTCCATCCTGAGCCAGAGCGCCGCTGAGCCCGATCGGATAGAACCCCAGGCTTGCGCCCGATACTCAACGCCGATCGGCCACAACGGCCTACAAAATGCACTCAGTCGGTGCGCTTCGCCGCCGCATCATTGGTGCCGTAGAAGGCGTACTCGGCCTCGAGGAAGTCGAGGTAAGACTGGCCGTAGACGTAGTCCACGTTGTCGCCGAACAATACCAGGATGCCCTCCAGCGGCTCGGAGTTGGGGTTGCGCAGGACATGCCTGACGTCGGGCCCGACGAAGATGCTCATGCCCGGCGCCAGTTCGATCTGCTCCTCGCTGTTTTCTGGTCACGCTGCCTGGTTCACTGGCCACGGCCGGATGCCGGCCAGCACATCGGCCAGGGCGTCCTTTGTCTGAGCGGCATCGAAATCGGTCTGCAAGCCAGTCCAGAATCCGTCCGACATGCCGAAGAAGCGCGACAAACGCAACCCGGTATCGACAGTGACCGCCCGCTTGCCAGCCACGATCTCGCCGATCCGGCGCTGCGGCACGCCGATTTCCTTGGCCAGACGATATTGGGTGATGCCCATCGGCTTGAGGAACTCCACAAGCAGGATCTCGCCGGGATGGGGATAGGGCACGGTACGCATTGAGGTCTCCGTCAGTGGTAGTCGACAATCTCGACAGCGTCCGCGCCGCCATCGGACCAGGCAAAGCAGATCCTCCACTGGTCGTTGATCCGGATGCTGTGTTGACCTTCCCTGTCACCCTTGAGCGCCTCGAGTCGATTTCCGGGAGGCACGCGCAAGTCGGACAAGGACCCAGCCCTATGCAAGATCGCCAACTTGCGCATGGCCGACGCTTCAATCTCACCAAACCGCCGAATTCGAGCGCCGCCGAACAGTGCTTCGGTGTCCTTGCAGCGGAAGGTGCGGATGGTCACGCCTTATGCTAACGGTGCGCGATAGTATCGTCAAGCGTCAGGCCACTTGAAGCGGCAGCGAAGTGGTCCGACTGAACGGCGATCCCAATGGGTATCGCTGAGGTGCTGAAGGGATCGGAAGACCGTGAGGCTTGCGACTATCCGCAGCGTCGCCACTCATGGCGCGGAGCGCCTTTGGAGTGCGGTGCTCTGCACCGTTTTGGATGCTTTTTGAGAACAACGCGGCCCGTGAACGCCGTGCTGGCGTGATCACTGTCGTTGCGGCATGCTCGAACAGTTGCAATAGGGGTGAGCCGGCGCGCAGTTGCCTATCCTTGTGCTGTGAACTCTGTCAGCTTGGCAGTTCAACGGGGATCTCGGACCGGGAATCAATCATGCTTCCAACCACCTACAAAGTTCAGAGCATTGGAAGCGGCTCTCTTTCCGTTATGGCGCGGCCGCGGGCCGGCGATTGGGCTGTCGAGGAGTTTCGAGGGATTGCCATGCTCGGCGTCACTGAGCTGGTGTCCCTTTTGGAAGCAGAGGAGTCACGTGATCTGGGGCTGCGGGAAGAGGCGGGTCTGTGTGCTGCCGTCGGACTTCGCTTTCACTCCTTCCCGATTGCGGATCGAGGCGTGCCCACGTCGCTCGCAAGCTTCAGTCAGCTCGCTTGTGATATCTGGCATCGATGCGCCGATGGTGCCCACACCGTCGTACATTGCCGCGCAGGCATCGGCCGGTCGGGTCTGGTAGCAGCCGCGGTACTCGTGCATGGGGGAATGGCTCCTAAAGAGGCGCTCATGCTGATATCAAAAGTGCGGGGCGTATCGGTGCCCGACACGGAGGAACAAGCGGAGTGGCTCATCTCCCACCGCCAGGAGCTGTCCCGGTGTCGGTTGAACCCGGACGATTGAGATCAGCTCGCATGGCGCAATGGATGGGGCAGTTCAGCGGCAAGACGCACGCAAGCAAGGTCGCGGCGTTGGAGGCTTCATTGTGTACCGCGGTGAAGTCGCTGGCGCGCCTTGAATCGGATCGCGATCAGGCTCGCATAGTGAAGGCAGTTCATGCTCTTGCACAACGACTGCTGTCGGCCCGTTTGCACCTTATGAAGTCGCGGGTTGTAGCTGCTACCGAGAGGCTCGATGGGCCAAAAATGGATGCGTTGAAAGCTCGCGAGGCTTTTGCGCGGGAGGCTGGGGTTGATGGAATACTGGTCGAGTTCGGACTCGACAACAGGCCTTAGCCATGTTTCGCCTGCTCGCTGCTGCCAGATCTGGATTCCTCTCCATGTTCGCCAATGGATTCAAGAATGGTGGCTAGCCAGGGCGATGGGACCACCGGCTGTGCGATCAGGCCCCTGCCATCCCATGGCTTGAAGGCTGATCGAGATCCGGAAGAGCATCCAAAAAAGCGGCGCGGAGCGCCGCAGTCCGAAGTAGAGCGTCGCCGTTCATGGCGCGGAGCGCCTTTGGAGTGCGGTGCTCTGCACCGCTTTGGATGCTCCTGGCTCTAGTGGCTGCGCTAAACAGTTGATGTGGTTCGCTGAGCTCACCGACATCCTACGCGCAAGTCCGCAGCTCTGATGGGCCGTGCTCTCTCGCCCTCAGCCCTCAGCCCTCTCATATCAGCCCTCGCTTTTCGGTCGGTTGGCCGGACAGCTGCCGCTGCCGTTGCCGACTTCGATCTTGACTGTGCCCATCACCCCGTTGTTGGCGTTGGGCGGGGTATTGCTGCCCGAGTCGGTGATCCGGACCTGGAAGCAGGCGACGCCGTTGGGCGCCACGTTGCCGCCGGCATCAGTGAGCCCAAAAATCAGATCACCACCGGTGGTGAAGCTGATCGGGCCGCTGAGTATCCCGTTCGGATCTTCGATGTTGATCGCGCTGATGGTCGTCGTCTGACCCGCTTCGTTGGCGACACAGGTCGGTCGCCCTGGCGGGCAGTACGAGACGTTGCTGCCCCAGGGTTGGACCAGGCGCGCACCACTGCTGCTGCCTGAGGGCAGGACCTGGTCGGCGCCAAGGGTCATGCTCGGCGGATCGTTGACCTGGTTGACCGTCACGGTGAAGGTGTCGCTGGCTGTGGCGCCGCCGCCATCGGTGACCGTAAGCGTGATGACGCTGCTGCCCACCGCGTCTTGCGCGGGTGTGACCGTTATGCTCCGGTTGGCACCGGAGCCGCCCAGTTGCAGGTTGGCGAGCTGGTTTGGAATCAGCGCCGTGTTGCTGGAGGAGGCGCTGACGATCAGACTGGCGGCGGGGGTCTCGGCATCGCCGACGCTGAAGGGCAGGGCGCCGGTGTCGGTGTCTTCGTTGATGGTCTGATTGGCAACATCGCTGATGGTTGGCGATGAGTTGTTGAGTATGGTGACCAGTGCCTCGCCCTGGTTGTTACCAGTGCGCGATTCGTTATCGGCTGGTCGCGAGAAGGCCGCGGCCTGCAGTCGCAACTGGCTGCCCTGGATCGGCATAGGGTTGGCGATCACGGTCCGGGTCACGGTGAAGCTGACCGAGCCGCCGATGCCGACATTGAATTGCTGTTCGCCAACAGCGCTGATCAGGCCGCCGCCACTGGATGAAGCGCAACTGCTGCCTGCCCCGCTGGCCGCGCAAGTCCAACTACCGCTGGTCAACGCCGGCGGATTGGCGGCGAGCAGATTGAAATATTCGCGCACGCGCGCGCTGGTGGCCGCCGTCGGACCCTCGTTGTCGATCCGGATCGTGTACACCAGCACTGCACCTGGCGCGACTGTCGCCGGCGCCTGTACGCTGACGACCAGATCCGGGCCGGTCAGGGGGACGAAGTTCTCGAAACCGTTGGCAAACAGCTCGATCGGCACCACCGGCGCCTGGATTTTCGAGCCCTGCAGGCAGGCCGCGTTGATGGCCGGGGTCAGGATGCAGCAAGCCAGCACATTTTCGCCCTGCGCACTGCCGATCGAGGACAGGCGCACGAAACCGCGATTCTGATTGTCGTTGATCTGATAGGTGATGGACGACAGGCCGCGCAGGGGGGGGTAGTGGGCGAAGCCCTGCGGGTCGACCATTTCCACCGCGACGTCGGTCGTGGTGGTCGCGAAGGATGTGCAGAGCACTGGCTGGTCCAACTCCATCCGAAACCGCCGCTGGGTAGTCGTCGTCGGCGTGAACAGCTGAATGGATGCGTTCGGATCAAGCGTAATGGGATCGGAGCTGTTGATGCCTAGCCGGAGATTTCCGGCGGCATGAGCGGTCGTTCCGACCAGCAGAACAGCGGCAGCAGCCGCACAGAAATGCAACTTCATGGAATCTCGCTAATAGCGGAGCTGCCGAAGTGTATCCCAGCTGGCCCGGTCGCGAAAGCGACGCAGTCGGTAGAAAAAGGGGCCAAGGATGGTGTTTTGACCTTCACGGGCCGCTGTGCCCCGCCGACTTGTGCTTCTCACTTGAACCGAACCGGCTACTGGAACCGCTGCTCTGAACCAGCCCTCAGCCCTTGTGTGCGATGTCAAGCACCCGGCCCGGCTTCGCACGGGAAGCCGGGCCCTGGGTTGATCAGCGGCCGCCATCAATCAGCGATCTGCGACACCTGCTGCGGCTGGTTCGCACCACCCAGGCGGGCGGCGCTGTCTACCAGTTCGATGAATTCGCCCCGCAGACCATAAGGATCGCTGCCGGCGGTGGCTCGCGCAAGCGCGGCGATCTCTTCCAACTTGTAGCCGTCCAGATACTTGCCTCCGCGCAGCGATTGACCGAAAGCCGCCACCGCCGCGGCGAAGCGCAGTTGCGCCGATCCGTCGCCGATGCTCTGGCTCAACTGCACCGGCTGTTCGATCAGGCGACTGCGATCTTCGTCCGGCTGCTTGTATCGCAGCTTCAGGAAAGCAACCTCGTTGCCTTGCGCGGCAGTGGACTCCGCCGGACGATAGCGCAACGGCGGCAAGCGCTGCGCGCTGGAAGCGACCGGCGTGAGCTCGTACAGCGCGGTGACCGTATGACCGGCGCCGATCTCGCCCGCGTCGACCTGGTCGTTGTTGAAGTCCTCGCGCGCCAGCAGCCGGTTCTCGTAGCCGATCAGACGGTACTCGGCAACCACCGCGGGATTGAACTCGATCTGGATCTTGACGTCCCTGGCGATGGTCAGCAGGTTCGCGCCGAGCTCGTCCACCAGCACCTTGTGCGCCTCGCGTTCGGTATCGATGTAGGCGTGGTTGCCGTCACCCAGATTAGCCAGCCGCTCGGCCAGATGGTCGTTGTAGTTGCCCTGGCCGAAGCCGAGTGTGGTCAGGGCGACGCCGCTCTTGCGCTCGCGGCTGACCAGGTCCTCGAGCGCGCTCTGGTTGACGGTGCCGACATTGAAGTCGCCGTCGGTGGCCAGGATCACCCGATTGACGCCGCCTTCGATGAAATTCTCGCGGGCAATGTCGTAAGCCAGCTGGATGCCCTGGCCGCCATTGGTCGAACCGCCGGCCTGCAGCCCGTCGAGCGCGGCCAGGATGGTGGCGTGGTCGGCGCCTGAGGTGGCCGGCAGCACCAGCCCGGCGGCGCCGGCGTAGACCACGATCGCTACCCGGTCCTGCGGCCGCATCTGCTTGACCAACATGGCCATTGCGGTCTTCATCAGTGGCAGCTTGTCGGCCGAGTGCATCGAGCCGGAAACATCGAGCAGGAACACCAGATTGCTGGCCGGCAACTGCTCGCGGGTGACCTCAAAGCCCTTCAAGCCGATCTGCAGCAGCCAGCGATCACCGTTCCACGGCGCCAGCGCCAACTCGGTGTGGACGCTGAAGGGCTGCTCCAGCGAGGCCGGCCGCGGGTAGTCGTAGTCGAAATAGTTGATGAATTCCTCGACCCGCACCGCGTCCGACGGCGGCAGGCGACCCTGGCTGAGGAAGCGACGGGCGTTGCTGTAGGCACCGGTGTCGACATCGATGGAGAAGGTGGAAACGGGTGTGTCGGCAGTGGCGTAGACCGGGTTGGCGTTGATCTCGGCATAGCGCTCACGATCGGCCGGGCCGTGCTGGCGCTGCAGATCGGCCAGCGGGCTGGCTGGTGCGGCGAAACTGTCGCCAACCGCCGCGCCGATGGCCGGTCGCG
>JBGTIE010000218.1:0-12057 GCA_041745855.1 Lysobacterales bacterium
CGGGTCGCCCGTGACCCGGACCTGCGCGCGCAACTGCTGCGCGCCGCCGACGAGGAGGGCGACCACCTCGCCTGGTGTCGTGAGCGCCTTGGCCAGTTGCGCTCCCGACCCAGCCTGTTCGATCCGCTCTGGTATGCCGGCGCCTTCGGTCTGGGCGTGGTCGCCGGGCTTGGCAGCGACCGCTGGAATCTGGGCTTCGTGGTCGAGACCGAGCGCCAGGTCGAAGCCCACCTGGGCGATCATCTGCAACGCTTGCCGGCACCCGACGACGCCAGTCGCGCAATCGTCACGGTGATGCAGCGTGACGAGGCCTCCCACGCCGAGATGGCCAGAGAGGCCGGCGCCAGGGCGCTGCCCTGGCCCATTCCGGACCTGATGCGACGCGCCGCGGACGTGATGAAGGCGGTGGCCTACAGGGTGTAGTTGGGCGCTTATCTGAGGAAGGCTGGTAGTGCCCAGCCAAAGTCGAGGTATCAAGACTAAAAGGGCCCAGGGCACAGGGCCCAGTAGGGCGCGGCAGGACTCAACCCTGGTTGGAGAATATGCATGTCCGAGGTTATTTCTCCCGCCCGCATCGCCGCGGGTCTGACCGAGCTGTGGTCGCCGCGAGTGATCGCTGAACTGGATGATTACTACGTCAAGGTCGCCAAGGTCCAGGGGTCGTTGGCGTGGCACCAGCACGACGATGAGGACGAGTTGTTCTACATCCTCAGCGGGTCACTGACGATCGAGATGGAAGATCGCAGCGTTGTGCTGCAGGCGGGAGATATCTTCGTCGTGCCCAAGGGCGTGCGACACCGCCCGAGCGCGGAGGCCGAGTGCCAGCTGATGCTGATCGAGCGCAAGAGCACCTTGCATACGGGGAACGTGATGACCGGACAGACGCGCACGCTGGCCGAGCAACTGCGGCCCGTCCAGGGTGCTTGTGTACACGATCATAGTGTACACTGGAAGTTGGCTCTACCCAGCCGAAATCGCAAGGAGAGTGTCGATGCGAAACATCACCCTGAGCGCAGACGCTGAATTGATCGAGTCGGCTCGGGCGCGCGCGCGCGCTGAACGCAGCACCTTGAACGAGCAGTTCAGGCGATGGCTTGCGGACTATACCCATCGGCCCAGCGAACAGGACAGCGTGCTCGCGATCATCGAGGACCTGCAACAGCGAATCCGGACCGGCGGCCGGCGCTTCAGTCGGGAAGAGATGAATGAGCGTTGACTTCCTCGACAGCAATATCTTCATCTACCTGTTCGACGACCGAGCGTTGCAGAAGCAAGCTACTGCAAAGCGTCTGGTGGCCGAAGCCGTTGCCTGTGGCTCTGGTCGAATCAGCTATCAGGTAGTTCAGGAAACCTTGAACATTGTCACTCGCAAGCTCGACCCAGCTGTCGCGCCCGCGGACGCCCTGCGTTTGCTGGACTCGCTGCTGGTGCCGCTTTGGCGAGTTTCGCCAAGTCAGGCCTTGTTCCACCGTGGCGTCGCGCTCCAGAACCGTTACCGATACAGCTTCTACGACGCCATGATCGTTGCAGCCGCGCTCGAGTCAGGTTGCGAGCGCCTGCTCAGCGAGGACCTCTCGGACGGCCAAAGAATTGAAGGGCTGGAAATCTACAATCCCTTCGCGGCAGGCCGGGCTAATCCAGACTTCGCCCACTGAACAGCTCGGCGATCTCGCGCTTGAGCAGGCTTTCCATCCGGATACGCTCGGCGCTGGAGAAATCCTGTTTGGTGGTCTCGAACAAATAGGTATCCAGGTCGAACTGGCGCAGGTGCATCTTGGTGTGGAACAGTTTTTCCTGGTAGACGTTGACGTCATAGCACTCGTAGCGCTTCAGGATGGATTTGGACAAAAAGTCCTGGATCGAGTTGATGCGGTGGTCGATATAGTGCTTCTTGCCCCGCACGTCGCGGGTGGCGCCGCGGACGCGGTAGTCCATGATGACGATGTCGCTCTCGAAGCTGTCGATCAGGAAGTTCAACGCCTTCAGCGGTGAGATGACGCCGCAGGTGGCCACGTCGATGTCAGCCCGGAAGGTACTGATGCCGTTGTACGGATGGCTTTCCGGATAGGTGTGGACCGTGATGTGGCTCTTGTCCAGATGGGCCACTACGCTGGCCTCGCGCGGACCCGAGGGCTCGCCTGCGTCCGGCTCGTGCTCGCGCATCGCGCTGGCGACCGTCTCACGGCCAAGCTCGCTGCGGTCCACCACTGGCTGCTCGGAAATTAGGATCGTCACGCTGGCGCCCTGCGGGTCGTAGTCCTGCCGCGCCACGCTGAGGATGTTGGCACCGATGATGTCGGCAACCTCAGTCAGGATCTGGGTCAGACGCTGCGCGTTGTAGGCCTCATCGATGTATTCGATGTAGCGCTGGCGCTGCTCGGGCGTCACCGCGTAGCACACGTCGTAGATATTGAACGAGAGCGACTTGGTGAGATTGTTGAAGCCTTCCAGCTTCAAGCGCGGCAGCTGCTTGACCATCAAGAGTTTCCGGGGAGGGAGCGAGTCGCGCATTATTGCGCAAACGCATGACGGGGCAAACCTTGGAGATGGGGCGAGTCGAATCGGTGCAGCCAAGCGCTAAGTCGGGAGTTGGGAGTCGGGAGTTGGGAGTCGGGAGTTGGGAGTACGCATCGCGGAGCGGTTCGCTCATGCTGATGTTGCCGCAGGCAACCCCTTTGCCCGCCATCGAAGCTCACGCCACTGCAAGTTCGGAGGGCCTGGTATGGCTGTTGCCTTGGCACTGTTATGCCTCTTGCCTTTACTCCCAACTCCCAACTCCCAACTCCCGACTTTCCCGGCTCGGGCAAGCAGCAATGCATGGGCCTGCCTCGCACTCGATGCCTGCGCCGCTCTCCCGCAGTTCAGACCCTGCATGCTATAAGCGGCGTGGAACAGGCGGTCTGCGTGTCCCAGTGCACAGACGCTTGCGTACCAGGATGTTGAAGATCGGAAACGGAGGTGCCTTGTGGCCACAGTTGGAACGCCAGTATTGGTCAAGAGCGGCAAACCGCTGCTGCGCTACTCGCTCCAGGCAAGCATGCGCAAGCTGGCCGAGCAGCGGCCGCTGGCCCCACAGCCCGAGCACATCGAGCGTTTCCTGCAGCTGTGCCACCGTCGTCGCTACCCGTCGAAGGCACCGATCATCCGCCCGGGCGACATCGCCAACACGCTCTATTACGTGGTTGACGGCTCGCTCGCGGTCATGACCGAGGACGAGGAGGGTCGAGAGTTGATCCTTGCTTATGTCAGCGCCGGCGACTTTATCGGCGAGATGGGTTTGTTCATGGAGGCCGAACGGCGCGAAGTGCTGGTGCGCACGCGGACCCAGTGCGAGCTGGCCGAGATCAGTTACGAGCGGTTGTTCCAGCTGTTTGACGGCCCGCTGAAGGACGAATGCCCGCGCATTCTTTTCGCGATTGCCACCCAGATCACCGTGCGCCTGCTGCATACCTCACGCAAGGCTTCTCGACTCGCCTTCATGGACGTCACCAGCCGTGTCGCCCGGACCTTGATCGACCTGTGCTCAGAACCGGACGCGATGTCCCATCCGGACGGTACCCAGATCCGCATCTCGCGCCAGGAGATCAGCCGCATCGTCGGCTGCTCGCGCGAAATGGTCGGCCGGGTCCTGAAGCAGCTCGAAGAGGAAGGCAAGATTTCGGTGGCCGGCAAGACCATTGTCGTCTTCGGCCAGCAGGCGCAGCAGCCGCGTAGTTCCAGCTGACTGGCCGGCCTCCGTGAACAGCGGTTTCGACGCCGATTTGCTGGCCTGGCGCGACGGCGACCAGGCGGCCGCGGACCGGCTCTATGCCGGTGCCTACAACGAATTGAAGGGTGTCGCCTCGCGCAGCCTGCGGGCTTATGGCCGGGGCGATCAGATGCAGACGACGATGCTTGTCAACGAGTGCTATCTGAAACTTGCCGGAAGTTCGGCCAGCGCCGAGAACCGGCGTCATTTCCTTGCCCTGTGCGCGCGCGCGATGCGCCAGATCATCGTCGATTCGGCGCGCCGGCAACTGGCGGACAAGCGCGGCGCAGGTGAGGTCTGGCATCTGACCCTGAGCGACGCGGCGGTCGGTGCGCCTGACGCACTTGGACCCGAAGCGATTGCCGCGCTTGATCAGGCTCTGACCGATCTGGACCGGCGCGAGCCGCGGCTGGCGCGGATCGCCGAATGCCGCATCTTCAGCGGTATGGACAGCGCCGAAATCGCGGCCACCTTTGGTGTTACCGAGCGTACCGTCCAGCGCGAATGGCTGCGCGTCAAGGCCTTGCTGATGATGGTGCTGGGCAACGCCAGCTGAATCTCCCGACTTAACCTTAATGCGTGGCCATTGCCGCGCTGCGCCGCATGCGTGCCAGCCACTGCTGCAACCGCTCGCGCTCGGCTACAGCCAGTGCCAGTGGCGCGGGCCGTCCCCCTGCACTGCGACCGCGCGCCAGCATAGGCGACAGCAACTGACGGTCGCCGGCCATGACCGGGCTGGCCTCCCAGCGCAGCCCGAGCGCCTCCAGCCGCATGCCGTAAAGCGAAGAACAGTCGGCCGGTACCTTTTCGGGCAGCTCCACCTCCCGGCCGAGCAAATGCTGCTGCAAGGCCTGGTAGTGGACGCGGTCGCAATCCCACTTGGCGCGCTGCAGAAAGTCGGCATCGGGCCGTCCAGGCAAAGTCAGTCCCGCTTCCGCACTCAACTGCAGGATCAGATCCGACGCATGCCGGCTGCCTTCACTCAATCGCCATGAATGGTCGGCGGTCGCGGCCGCCAGCTCGTCATGGCCCAGCTCGAACAGCACCCATGCCAACTGTTCCACCGGGTAGGCCATCCGCGGCGAATCCGCACCCAGCACGTCGGTGGCCAACTCAACGGCCTCCAGCACATCAGCGACGGAGTGCTCCCAGGCGCCGCCGTGCAGGCCCGCGCCGGCGCGGGTGATCAGGGTGTAGATACGAGTGTTCGGATCAGCCTGCGCGAGCGCGTCTTCATCGACTGCAGCGAGGGTCGCGTAGGCATCCGCCGGGCGCGCTGATTCGAGCAGCATGACTGCAAGGTTGGTGCGCAGGCCGAGCGTCCGCGCGTGGCTGTCGCCCAGGCGGCCGCGGGTTTCATCGAGTAGCTCCTGCAGCTGATCGGCGGCCTGGTCGTAGCGGCCGGTCTGACCCAGTAGCGTGGACACGTTATAGCGGTGTTTGAGCCAGGCCGCGCGATGCCTCAACAGCTCCGGGTCCAGATGCATACCGGCCGCCTGATGGCCATTCAAGGCTGCCTCCAGATCGAATTTTCGGGCATGCACGATGGCCTGTTCGGCGAGCACCGTGTAGCGAAACAGCGGATCCATCGACGGCAGTTCCGTGGCGAGCTGAGCAAGCAGCGGATCGGCCCGATCGAAATCGCCGCGCAGCGAATGGATGCTCGCCTCAACCCACGCCAGCCGTTGCGCAGTTGGTCGGTCCAGTGGTCCGCGTTGCCCGGCAATCGCAGCCAAAGCGCCGTCCTGATCACCACTGAAGGCATGCGCTTCAATCAGTCTGGCGGCGATACGCCGACGGGTCGGGGCGTCCGCCCCGGCTCGATCAAGCAAGCTGCTGGCGCGTTCAAGCAAGGCCCGCTGGCTGGCCGGGTCCTGCAGATCGGCTTGCAGTTCCGCCAGTTGTTCCAGCATCTGCAGGGTGAAGGCCGGATCACCACCGTCGTCCTGCAGGAAGCGTAACGATGCCTGCTCAACTACTTCACTGACGGTGACTGAGCCGGGTGATCGCTCATAGGGATTGGCCTGGGTCAGCATCTCGGTCACGGTGGCGAGAATCTGCTCGGATCGCTGCGCGTATTGCCGTGCGCTGTTTGCCAGGAGCAGGGTAGAGATGATCGCCGTCAGCAGCAGCACGGCCGACATCACACCGAGCACTACAGCTAGGCGATGGCGCAGAACGAAGCTGCGTAAACGATAGCCACGGGTTTGCTTTCGTGCGCGCACCGGTCGCCGGTCCAGATGACGCTCGATGTCTTCGCGCAGTTCGCCCACCGCCAGGTAACGGTCGGTCGGTTCAAAGCGCAGGCACTTGAGCAGGATGCTGTCCAGATCGCCCTTCAACGCCCGCTTAAGGCCGGCGTCGCTGACGCGGCTGCTGGCCGGCTGCGGCAGGCAGTCTGACTTGCCCCGCGCACTGGGCAGGTCCTTCGGGCCTTCGTCGTAGGGCCAGGCATTGCTCAGCAGGTGATAAAGCAGCAGGCCGAGCTGATAGACATCGCTCGTGACGCCGATCGGCCGGCCAGCCAGTTGCTCCGGCGAGGCATAGCGCAGAGTCATCGGCGCCAGTCCGGTAAGGGTCGGGTCCGAGCGCAGGCCTCCACCTTCATCGAGGATTTTGGCGATACCGAAATCGATCAGGCGGACTCGCCCGGCGGCGTCGACCAGCACGTTGTCCGGCTTGATGTCGCGATGGATGACGAAGTGTGAATGGGCCAGCGCGACCGCGTCCAGCACCTGCAGGAAGGCTTTCAGGACCGCCCCCACGCCATGTTTGCTCACGTCCAGACGGTCGTCGATGGGCTCGCCTTCAATCCGCTCCATGACCATGTAGGGGCGATCGTTGACGACGCCTACGTCGAGCAGGGTAGCGATGTTGGGATGCTGCAGGCGGGCCAGGATTCGTTGTTCGTTGAGGAAGCGCTCGCGGTCCAGGGGCGACATCACCGCGGTACGCAGCAGCTTGATCGCCACCGGTTGGGCCAGGCCGTGGACGTCGCGCTCGGCCGCATACACCGTTGCCATGCCGCCACTTGCGATCTCGCCCTCGATCCGGTAACCCTCGATCAGCGGCGGCGGCTGGCGCTCGTCGACCAGCGCCAGCCCGTCACCAGCCGGGCGCAGATCGGCGGTCTGCGCTTCGATGGCCAGCCGCAGCAGCTTGCGCAGCACATCGGCCAGCTCCGGCTCGGTGCGCTGCAACTCGAGCAGCCGCAACTCGCGCTCGGCCAGGGTCAGATCGAGCAGACTTTCGAGTTGCTCGTCGAGAACCGCTACATCCAGCTCGGCAGCCATGGGGTTGCTCATCGGGCGGCAGCGCCAAGATTAGCGCGGACCACCGAAATGTCACCTCCGCCCTGCGACGTCGGGTGCGATTCAAGCTGATGCAGTGATGTGAAGCCGAGAGCCGGGGTCGGAGTCGAGGTCGGAATCGGCATCGAAGGCTTGCCGAAACGAATCGATTCCGATTCCCCAAAGGCACCGTTACGGTGCCCATACAGATTGCCCCCGATACGGACCGCCAGGCTGAGCGAAGGCTGAATGAGAGCAGGGCCCAGGGCCCAGAAAAGCAACAAGTGCGACGCCGACTAGATCCTACGCGCACCTGCCGCGGCCATCTGGGCCCTGGGCCCTGAGCCCTGGGCCCTGCTCTACTTGTACTGCAACGGCTGCGATCGCCCCCAGAACACCTTGTAGGAGAAGATCGTGTAGCCGACGATTGCTGGCAGCGTGACCATTGCACCGACCAGGATGATCATCAGCGAGCCGGGGGCGGCGGCGGCTTCCCACAGGGTCAGGCGGTCGATCACCAGGTACGGGAACAGGCTGTAGGCCAGCCCGATGAAGGCCAGGATGAAGATACTGATCGCCGCGGCGAAGGGCAGCCAGGCGCGGGTCGGCAGGCCCTGCTGCAACCGCCGCAGCGAACGCTCGGCCAGTCCGAACAGGATCGCGGTCAGGATCGGGATCGGCAGCAGCAGGTAGAGGTTGGGCAGGCTGAACCATTTGGCAAAGATCCGTTCACTGGCCAGCGGCGTGGCCAATGACACCGCGGCGATGCCGATGCCGGTCAGCCATAGCGCGCGATAGCCCCAGCGGGCGCCTTTCTGCGCCAGATCCGGATCGGTCTTGAGCAGCATCCAGCCGGCGCCCAACAGACTGTAGCCAGCGCACAGGCTGATCCCGATCAGGCTGGAAAAAGCGATGCCGGCCAGATCGTAGCGGAAGCCCAAAATGTAGGAACCGAGCATGAAGCCCTGGGAGAAGGCGGCGAGCAGCGAGCCGGCGAAGAAGGCGTGATTCCAGGCGCCCTTGTGTCCGATTCGGGCCTTGGAGCGGAAATCATAGGCCACCCCGCGCAGGATCAGCCCGATCAACATCGCCGCGACCGGCAGATAGAGCGAGGACAGGATGATGCCGTGGGCGGTCGGGAAGGCGACCAGCAACAGACCCACGCCGAGCACCAGCCAGGTCTCGTTGGCGTCCCAGAACGGCCCGATCGAGTCGACCATCTGGTCCTTTTCCGCATCATCGGCCGCCCGCAGCAGGATGCCCACGCCCAGGTCATAGCCATCCAGGACGACATAGATGAGCATCGCCAGGGCCATCAGTCCGGTGAAGATCAGCGGCAGCATGGCTTCCATGGCTCAGGCCTCCAGCAGGCGTGGCGGCGGCGCATCCGTCTGCAACTCCGGCGCCTCGCTCAAGCCCGCCTCGCGGGCCAGATGGAACAGCACCGTCACATAGGCGACCAGCAGAACCACGTAGACCAGCAGATAGGCGCTCAGGCTCATCGCAATCATCGGCGCGGCCACATCCGAAGCCGCTTCAACCGTGCGCATCACGCCGTAGACCAGGAACGGCTGTCGTCCGATTTCGGTAACGTACCATCCGGCCAGCGTGGCGACCCAGCCGGAAAAGCTCATCCCCACCATCACACGCAGCAACCAGCGCGCCGGCACGCCGCGCCGACGCAGCTGCCACCATGCCAGCCAGCTGACCGCCAGCATCAGCAGGCCCACCCCGACCATGACGCGGAAACTCCAGAAGACCATCGCCACCGGCGGGTGGGCGTCCGGGAAGTCGTTCAGACCGCGCACCTCGCCGTCCAGCTCGTGGGTCAGGATCAGACTGGCCAGCTTCGGAACCGCAATCTCGTAGCGGTTGCTGCGACTGGCTTCGTCCGGCCAGGCAAACAATAGCAAGGGGGCGCCGTGTTCGGTCTCCCACAGTCCTTCCATCGCCGCCACCTTGGCCGGCTGATGCTCGAAAGTGTTCAGACCGTGCAGATCACCAACGAAGATCTGCAGCGGAATCAGCACCGCGCCCAGTGTCACGCCGGTGCGCAGCGCACTCAGCACGGCTGGCTGGGTGTCGCCGCGCAAGTAGCGCCAGGCCGACAGCCCGGCGACCAGAAAGGCGCAAGTCAGGCCCGAGGCCAGCATCATGTGGGTCAGCCGGTAGGGGAAGGAGGGATTGAAAATGATTGCCCACCAGTCCAGCGCGTGAGCCTGACCATCGATCATCTCGAAGCCCGCTGGCGTCTGCATCCAGGAGTTCAGTGACAGGATCCAGAATGCCGACAGCGTGGTGCCGCCGGCCACCAGCACAGTGGCCAGGGTGTGCAGGCGCTCACCGACCCGCTGCCGGCCGTACAGCATCACGCCGAGGAAGGTCGCCTCCAGGAAAAAGGCGGTAAGTACCTCGTAGGCCAGCAGCGGCCCTGCGATGTTGCCCACCCGCTCCATGAAGCCCGGCCAGTTGGTGCCGAACTGGAAGCTCATCGTGATCCCGCTGACCACCCCCAGCGCGAAGCTCAGGGCGAACACCTTGACCCAGAAATAGTAGGCGTCCAGCCATTTGGCTTCCTGCGAGCGGACGAATCGCAGCTTGAAGTACAACAACACCCAGCCCAGCGCTATCGTGATGGTGGGGAACAGTATGTGAAAGCTGATGTTGGCCGCGAACTGCATGCGGGCCAGATCGATCGCATCCATCGTGACGCACTCCTGCAACTTGAAAGCTTTTGTCCGGTGGCACGCTCGCGCCGACCCGGCAGGGCATTCCTGCGCTGATGCGCCAAGCCTCCGGGCTAGAACTGATCCAGCGGCAGTTTCAGGTAGCGCACGCCGTTGTCTTCAGGCTCGGGCAAGCGGCCTGCACGCAGGTTGACCTGCAGCGAAGGCAGGATCAGCCTGGGCATTCCGAGCGTCGCATCACGGGTTTCCCTGGTCTGTTTGCAGACTGCCATGTCGGCGCTTGCGGACACGTGAATATTGGACGACTTCTGCGCTCCGATGGTCCGGACTCAACGATCATTGGCGGCCGCGACAGCCTCGCCCTGCGGCGGCTGCGCCGGTGCCGGCAGATCGCCGACCACGTGCAACTCGCGCTGCGGGAAGGGAATGCTGATGCCGGCGGCGTCCATCGCGTTCTTCAGTTCGATCAGCAGGCTCGAGCGCAGTGGCCAGTAGTCACCGGTCCGGACCCAGGGCCGGATGCCGAAATCCACACTGCTCTCGCCCAGGTTGAGCAGGATCACCTGCGCCGCCGGCTCCTTCAAGACCCGCTCATCGGCGGCCAGCACGCGCTGGACGACCGCCATCGCCGCAGCTATGTCGTCCTTGTAGGCGATCCCCAGCACCAGGTCCAGCCGGCGCGTGTCGCGCGCGCTGTAGTTGATCAATGGGGTGGTCACGACCACGCCGTTGGGAAAGACCAGTTCGCGATTGTCGGCGGTGGTCAGGATCGTATGCATCAGCCGGATCTCCTCGACCGTGCCGATCATGCCGTCCAGTTCGATCACGTGACCGGTGCGGAAGGGCCGCAACATGATGATCATGACGCCGGCGGCGAGGTTGCCGAGCGAGTCCTTCAAGGCCAGGCCGATCGCCAGACCGGCCGCACCCAGCACGGTCAGCAGCGTCGCAGCCGGCACGCCCACCTTGTCCAGCGCCACCACCACCGCGAGCACGCTGAGGATACCCAGGCTTAGCGTGCGCAGGAACTGCGCCACCATCGTGTCGACCTTACCCCGCTGCAGCACGCCGTGCAGCAGGGTTGACAGACGCCGCGCCAGGAACAGGCCAAACAGCAGCAACACCAGCGCTAAGACCAGGTTGAGCAGCAGACCCTGCAGCATGCCGATCGCATCGGCGCCAATCAGATCGGTCAGAAACTCCATGTGGCCTCCTCAGTCATCAGGGGGCTCGCAAGGGTACTGGCAAAGTCGGCAGGACGTGGCGAAGGGCTCCGACTTGGGTGAGAGGCCAACTAGCTATTTCAGTGCTTCTGGGAAGGTTCAAGGGCCCAGGGCTCAGGGCCCAGGGCCCAGTCCAGCGCCAATTTTTGCGAGTTCCCGAAACCAAGCGGAGGCTGGATCCTTCCTACAAGTCTCGCGAAGCGGCTCTTGACCTGCTGGGCCCTGTGCCCTGAGCCCTGGGCCCTGATACGTACAACCACGTTCGATGCGCACGCGCTCAAACCGGCAAGCGAATCCGGAAGCGGGCCCCGCCCTCGCTGTTGCTGTCGGCGCGGATCTGGCCGCCGTGTTCGTCGATGATCCGCTTGACGATTGCAAGGCCCAGGCCTGAGCCTTTTGGCTTGGTGCTGACGTAGGGTTCGTAGATCCGGTCCAGGATGCTCGGGTCGATGCCCGGGCCGTTGTCGCTGATGCTCAGCTCGACGAAATTGCGCGAGGATTCGCTGACCACGGTGGCCGTGATCTGCAGCCGCACCGGCGCCGGTGCCGGCTGTGCTTCCATCGCGTTGCTGATCAGATTGTGTAGCAACTGGCGGATCCGACCCGAATCCAGCCGCAGCGCGGGCAGTTCAGGCTCCAGCTCGAGCGCGAATTCCAGCCGCGGCTCGCCGCCATAGAGTTCGACGATCTCGGCCACCAGCGGTGCCAGCGACTGGCGCTCCGGCCGCAAGCGCGGCGCCCTGGAGTAGTCGCTGAAGGCGTTGACCATGGTCTTGAGGGCATCGACCTGATTGACGATGGTCTGGGTAGCGCGGTCCAGCACCTGGCCTTCCTCGGCACCCAGGCGGCCCAGATAGCGATGCCGAAGGCGCTCGGCGGCGAGTTGGATCGGGGTCAGCGGATTCTTGATCTCGTGCGCCAGCCGACGGGCCACCTCGCCCCACGCGGTTTCGCGCTGATGGCGGCCTACTTCACTGGCATCGTCGAAGATCGCGACCAGCCCGGCATCCTCGGGCAAGCGCGCGGCGCGCAGGAACAAGCGCCGATCGTCGGCCAACGCCACTTCCTCGCGCCACTCGATCGAACCGCCCAGATAGCCGCGCTCCAGC
>JBGTIE010000219.1:0-1786 GCA_041745855.1 Lysobacterales bacterium
CCCGACAGCCCGGTGATCACCACCAGCTTGAAGCGTGGAATGTCGACGTCGATCGACTTCAAATTGTGCTCACGCGCACCGCGAATGCGAATGACTTCGTCCATGTGCTCGACCGCCGGCATGAGGGAGGCAGCCTGCCCATCACCCGGGCGAGCGCCGCTGCCCCCACTACTTGCGTGCTCGCGCGCCAATGGCAAGCGGGCAACACAGTGAGCCAGCCCGCAGGCGGGCAATGGCCCCGGCAGCACTGGTCGAGGCCGGGTTGCATGCTGCAAATTGCAGCAGCGGGCGCAAACCTCGGCGCCCAACCGGGATGATGGTTAATCGCTGGCTGAACGATACCAGCCTTGTGGTCGTTGCACGAAGCCCGCGGCCTGGGCCCTCGCGTTCAGCGCCTCGCGAGCATGGCACTCGGTGGCCGCCCGCGCGTCGATCAGAATGTTGACACAGTCCAGCCGCCGGCCGGTGTCGGCCAGGATGGACAGCAGGGCGTCGAGGGAGCGATGCGGGCGGGCGAGCTCCAGCCAGCGCAGCCGTTCGGCCACGAGCCGTCGCGCCCTGCCGGTCTCTGCGTGAAGCGAATAGAAGAAGAGGGCGAGGGTGAGCTGGGCCGGACACTGGACGCCGATGAGGCCACGTTGGCAGGGCTCTTCGGCCAGCCACGCCACTGCGTCCTTGGGCCAGTGCAGCGCCTCCGCACCGCTCGGATCGGCGGCCATCACCAACGGCAGCAACGGCGGCAAGTCGCCCGCGCCCAGCGACTGCCACGACCAGGCGATGCCGTCGATGGCCATGGAAAGCGGGGTGTCGGTGCGCATGCAGCCAGTCATGGGGTGATTCTATGCCGCGGCAAAAATAGCCCGGCATTGACCCACATCAATTGCGCCGTCTAGGATAAACATGGCAAGAAGAGCGAACGTTGAGGAAACGCGTGCGCCGCAGTATCCGATGGCTGCGCCGCGCGACGGTGGCCGGGCAGGAGATCACCGAACATGGACCGTCAGCCGGTCAATTGCTGCGGTGCTCGCGTCGATTGCGCGGGCTGCGATGTCCGTCCGCTCGCGCTCTGTGGGGCGCTGGCGCCCGCCGATATCCACGTCATCGCCTCGATCGCCCATCCGCGCAAGCTCGATACCGGCAAGCAGCTGATCCAGGAAGGCGATCCGGCCGAAGACGTCTTCACCCTGACCGAAGGCATGCTCAAGCTCTTCAAGCTCATGCCCGATGGCCGGCGGCAAATCACCGGCTTCATGATTCCCGGCGACTTCATCGGCCTCGCCTACGGTCACAGCTACGTCTACAGCGCCGAGGCCGTGGTGCCGACCAGTGCCTGCCGCTTTCGGCGGACGGCGCTGCTCGAGAAGATGGCCGAGCATCCCGAGCTCGAGCACCGTCTTCTTGGCCTCGCCAGCAACGAGCTCGCCGCAGCCCAGGCGCAGATGCTGCTCCTTGGCCGCAAATCGGCCCGCGAACGGCTGGCAAGCTTTCTCGTCGGTCTCGCCGAGCGGCGCCAGGTGGCCCAGGGCGAAACCATGCCTTTGCCGATGAGCCGCAGCGACATCGCCGACTTTCTCGGCCTCACCATCGAGACCGTGAGCCGCGTCTTCACCGCCATGCGCAAGGACGGGCTGCTGAGCCTGCCCGACAAGCACTCGGTGCAGATCACCGACCTCGAAGCCTTGCGGGACGCGGCAGGCGACTGAGATGGAGGCGGCGCGCGTCGGCCGTTTCGCGGCCACGATCCTCATTGCCCTGGTTTTCGCCGTCGCCTGCGCGCCGCGCCAGC
>JBGTIE010000220.1:0-8685 GCA_041745855.1 Lysobacterales bacterium
ACGCGCAAAGCCAGCACGAATGGCCGCGCCTGATCGAACGCCTGCGTGCCCGCCTTGGCGACCGCTGCCTACTGCAACCCCAGGCCCTTCCCGACCACCGCCCCGAACACGCCGCCACCCATAGCCTCCTGGCCAGCCTGAGCCCAACCGCCGCCAGTCAGCACCCGCGCAAGACAACCACCCCGGCCACGCCAGCCCACAGCCTGAACACCGATCTGGCCTGCGGCCCACTCTGGCTGTTACCCAACCCCATCCTCCTCGATAGTTCCGAAGCCCCCCAGGTGCTTCTGAGCCTCGCCGAGCGCATCGAAGGCGGCTGGTGGGCAAACAAGGACATCCGCCGCGACTATGGCTGCGCAACAGACACAAAGGGTGGCTACTGCTGGGTCTATCAAGACCTCAGAGCACCACAGCGCAGGTATCTGCATGGCTGGTTCGGGTGAACGCAGGATGCGCCCGGACACGCGGCCGCCAGCGCGTCCTTCACAAAGCAAAAGCGGAGGCATTGCCTCCGCTTGTGCTCAGCCACTACTCACGATCGTCAGTTCGACCAGCACCGCCCGTTGGTGGTAGTTCCAGCTGCTGCCCGTACGCCCAGACTGTTGTAGGTCAGATCACCACAACCATCTGTTGCCTGGGCGCCAGCGGGCGTGGCAGTCAACAGGAACGTCTGGGTGTTGCCGCTCGGACCGTTTGCCAGCGTCAGGGTGTAGTGCCCATCCTCCGAAACGGCCGCCGCGCCCAACTCGGCCGCTGTCGTCGCGTAGCGATTGTTGCTGGTGTAAAAACGCTCCTGCGCCGCCGCTGCGGTCAGCAACATGTTGTGCGCATCCGATCGGCGCGCCCGCTCCACATAGGGCCCATAAGCAGGCATCGCGATGGCCAGAAGAATGCCAATCAGCGCGACGACGATCATCAACTCAAGCAGAGTGAACCCACGTTGTTTTGCCACACCAGTTCTCCGAAATCCGCAACGATCCAATCACTACTCCAGGAACAGCTCCCGCCAGGTGCGACGGCGCCACTCAAACTCCGGGATAGTCAACGTAGCCACACTATCCGGACCACCGGTTCCGGGGATGAGCAATTGGGCGGCACCGCCGCCAGGCAGCGTCACCGGCGTAACACCAAGCGAGAAGCTCTCGGTTCTGTATCCAGTCTGCAGCGCGTCATCGCGATCCGAAATTTGACCATCGTCATTTGTGTCGAACGAAACCCTCAGTCTGTTTGGATCAATGCTGCTGCCGGGGATTCCACCATTGGTTACGTCAAAAAACTGCAGGAAGGAAGCGACAACTCCCGAACAAGGATCATCAGACCCCGGAATCAGAGTCGGCACAATACCTATACCCGCCGATTGTCTGACCGTCGCCCGTACCGTAACCCGCTCGCCCGCCTCAGGCAGATCGAACACCCATCCCCGATGTTGCAACGGTAGAAGCTCATTTACGGTTGCAGTGCGGCGCGTGGGGCTGATATTGGAAACCTCCTGCTCAAGCAGCCGGGAACGGCGGATCGGGTACTCCGAAGACCGGGGACCCTGGTCGAAGATTCCATACTGGGACTGAACCGGAATCGATCGCGTTCGGTCGTTCTGGTCTAGATAGCGTCCGGTCCCGACAATGACCACTGCGCGCCCGTCATTGGTGCTGGCGATCCAGGGCTGGGCGGTAATAGGCTGCCTTTCATCGCGCTCGGCGATCAGGAACAGTTCGGGCTGCCAGTTCGCTGGGTTCTCGCTCTCCAGATTGAAGCGCCACAAGTTACCTGACAGATCCCCAGCGAAGGCCACGTCGCTTACGTCGAGCACATCGTCCCCACTCGCCTTGACTGTTTGGCAAATGTGGCCCCCGCAACTGGTCCGATAGTCACCTGCGATGACACTACCCAGCCCCCGGGTTCCATCCCCGAGGTCAAACCGGCGAATCAAGCTACCGGTTTCAATGTCTATCACGAAAAGCACCGCTTGACCGGTTCCAGTTGCCGCGTCCGGTTCATCGGAATTGTACGCGCCCGGCACCAGTGCAACCCACTTCCTGTTGGCCAGGCGAGTAATAAATGGCTGACCATAGGTATAGCCTAGCTCTTCACCCTGAACACGCTCGTCGTCGAACTCCCACAGCAGCATGCCAGCGTGTGCCGCCTCCGAACCCACGCCCCCGTCGGTAATATCCAGCGCAAACACGGCCTGTCCGCCGAGCCGCATGATCCCGACCATTACCGTCCGCCACTCGCCCCTGATGAACACATCACGGACTTCCGGCGTGCCGTCCACATAGGATTGGAAGTTCAGCTCATCGCTGGTCAGGCGCGACAGATTGGGATAGGTCGCGAAAGGCACGTACGCCCAGCGTTCGGCACCCGTTTCCGGGTCAAAGGAATGCAACATCCCGTCGTTTGCACCTACCAGCAGCTGCTTGCGTTTGGGCCCGTCATAGTCTTTGTACGTACCGGACTCAGCAGCGTCCGGTTCGAACGATCGTATGACATCGTCGTACAACTCACGTCGGCCCGTTGGCACGAACACCGCTGAGGAGAAAACCACCGAGCCGAGAATCTTGTTTCGATCCCTGAAGCTGCCACCATTGGAGCGCTCATTCCCCCGCTCGCCGCGGATATAGTCGACCCTGTTCTGACCGACTGCAACCTCGTCGGTCGTGCCCGTCGATGGGTTGATTCTCAACTCGGCTCTCTGCTCGTTGGTCAGCGAGGCCCACCGGAACGGTGCAGCGGAACTTCCGGTCGAGTTCAGAGCCGTAAAGATGATTCGCCTAGCGGGGTCGATGTTAAGCAGCTCGTCTTCCGCACGCCATTCCACAACGAAGGCGTCGCCGGTGGGAGTGGGCCTGAGAGCTGTTACGGATCCGCTCCAATCGGCAGTATCAAAACTGGTACGGAATGCCAGCTGCGTACTGCTGAGCACGGAGCCAGTCACCGTCACAGGTGTAATGGACGAGCGGCGTTGGGTAATGCTCTCGAAGACATTGTTCAGCGCACGAACGAGCTGGTCTGGACTCGCGGCGTCGAACAACTCGCCACGACTGTTCAAGGTCCCATGCCATGTATCGTCTACTTTTTCTACGCCGTCATAAGGGGTGTCCTGAACCCAATAGGGCCAGGAAACAGAACCTCGCCGCAAGTCATCCAGTGCATCCGGAAAGCCGACCGTGCCTGAAATGCCGAAGGCTACAACATACTGGACCAGATGCTGCCATGTTGCAGGATCGTTGGCCGGGTTCCAGTAAATTTCCGGCACCTCAAGCGGATTGGATCCGGGGGCTTGCGGCGGACCGGTCACACCGGTCGTCACGTCGGGAATGAAGGCCGGAACATTGTCTTCAAGATCCGGCCGAGCGTCACGACTCCAGTAGTAAAACGCGTTGTCTGCCCAGCCGCTGACGTTTCCGTCTTCCTCATTGGAATAGACCATCGTATGCTGTGTCTTGGGCTTATATTCCCGGCCATCGGGGAGCGTGAAAGCCTGGTTGTCAAAGTTGCCAATGATGCCGGCAGCGTCTTTCCAACCGCCATCGGTGACGACCAGGTGAAAATTCTGCCGACAGGAAAGTTCGCGCCCGAGCAAGGGATCCCAATACGGGTTCGTTGTGTTCGCGCTGTTGTTGTTCACTCCAATGTAGTTACCGGCGCGGAGGGTAGCCGCGCGGGTAGGCGTGCCATGCCTGGCCCGTGCAATATTCAGCAAGTAATCGTAGAAATTATCACGTTGCGTTTCGCCTTTACCGATAGGTGCGATAACTCTCGTATTTGACAATTGGGTGTTACTCATTCCCTGCCATACCAACCGTATATCGGAACCGACCGAATCAAAGGCGCGGGTCAGAGCGGTGCGCGCCAGAAAATATCTATTCCGATAGTAGGAAAACCAGTTTGCAAAATTCTGCTGCTGCTGTGCGCTTTGCGTAGAAACTTCGACTGCGGTATAGTTTGCGACCGTATACACGGAAACCGGATCATCGGGATCGCCGGTAAATCGATAGTAAAATGCACTGTTGCCGAACGGGAATGCTCGACGGCCGATTCTGATACCCGTTCCTTGATTCAACCTGGTGTCCGTAAAATACCTCTCCCACTTGTTCAAGCCTGTGTCGTTATTGGACAGAGTCGTAGTCCCTGGACTACAGCCTGTTACCGTGCCCGAGGTATGCGCGATCAGCTGAGGCCCGTTGAAAGAGGCACCCCATTGAATGACGTAGTCATTTCCGAGGTTCTGAACCCGTATGTTGCGCCCACTGGTATTTGCATCGATACCATCGATCCATGCGGACCCAAATGAAGAATTCGGAAAAGATGTTCCATCAGCGCGCAGCGGCGGGCGATAGACAACATTCGGGTCGTAATAAATGGAGTTGACCTGCGAAGAGAAGTTCCAGGGCCGGTCACGCCACCAGCAACTGGTGTTGATATTGGTCGCGCTAGGAAAGTTGATCGAAGTGGGAACCGCCGAGTCCACATCCAATTCATTAGGCACATAGGCGAGCATCATCGAACCCGAGTCGTCGAAGGTGAAAATGATGTTCGGATCGACTGACTGGTTCAAAAACAGAGGCGCGCGACTCAAATTCAGCAGCCCCGTCGCGACACTCTGAGCGTGTACGCTCGGTGCGCCCAGCGTGAAAGCCAGCGCGGCTGTGCTGACTATAGTCTTCAACCTGCGCGAAAAAGCTCTTGAGGTATTCATCATTCTGTCCTTCAACGCGCTCTTAGCGCGTCACTGTAAAGGTGCTTTCCACGGATCGAATCATCTGGTCCGTGCCGCCCGCGCCGTGCGCTGTTATCCGGTAGTAGACGATGGTTCCAGTTGCGCCCGTACCAGTTGCTCCCTGGTGCGAAACCAGCAGCGTCCCGCCGGCGGAAGGCCTTGCCGCGGGGCTCATGTACTCGATCTGGTAGCGTGGCTCGGTTGCAATGGTTCCGTACTGGTCTCCGAGAATGGCTGCGTCGGCGTAGCTTTGCCCGCCGATCAGGGATGCCGTCTGCCTGAACACGCGAGTGGGGGGCCAAATCGAGGCCGGCTCCTGAACTTCGGGACCGTCGTCGCGCGGGATCGGCAAACGCCCGTTAAGGTTGGCAAAGGACCATAGCCAGTTTTCACCCCCCCGTAACGCACTGTCCGCCGCGCCTTCCGCCAGAGACTCGCTCCTGAAGCTCCCCGCCATTCGCTCTTGAAGCACGCTGGTGCGGAAGGATGCCAGCAGACCCAGCGACAGTATGACCAGGAATAGCAGACCAACCACCAAGGCTGCACCTCGCTGGTTTGCAGGCGATGCGCCTTCCCGGGGCTCAAACTCTTTCGCAATATTCACTTGTCATTCCTCAGTTATTCTGAGCTCGTAGCGAAACGACTGATTGGAACTCGCGCCGCAGCATGCGCTCGGGCGGCAGCCCGTTCAGCATGGGGGTCGAAGACGGGACATCCACTTCATTCTCAATGCTGTAGGTGTAGTTGCCGCTAGGCTGTGGCAATACATTTTCGACCGTGTTTACCAGCAGGCCTACGTGCACAGCCTGAACGCTACGCCACAGGCAGCCTGGCTCCAGGCCGATCAGACCTTCGGGCGGCCTTTGACACTCGATCACACCTGCCGGCCCGACATTCGACTGAACCTGATCAGCCGTCAGCACGTGTACTCCGCCGGTTCTGTCAACCACCCTGTAGCGGAAATCAAGTCGCTCCACGCCCTCGACCAGCTCTTGAGCCTGACCATTCAATTGACGGACGAGTACCGGAATGATGCGTCCTGGCGCGGATGGGTCTTCCTTGTTTCGCAAAAAGTAGGTGACCGTCCAAAAGTCTCGCGTGAAGTTGAACACCCTCGCGTCGTGCTCCACGATATAGGCTGACAGGTTGTTGCGTGAGGTATCAACAGGCGTCAGCTGCATCGGTTCGACCAGTGGGACGAAGACCTCCGCCAAGCCACAGTCAGCAATCATCGCAAGGTCGCCTGGTTGAAAGTTGAGTGATGCTGTGGGTGCTACAATCGGGTTGCCGCGCCCCAGTGGGTCAAGACCACCGGGCGCTGAAATTATCGTCACTCCCTGTCCAGCCAGATAACGCAGAGTCAGCACGTCTGAACGCAGTGGGCGCTGGCCAGCGCCAGCCCCCATCGCTGGCGGCCTAGGTGCATCTGCGGCCAGAGTGTTGATATCGAGAGGGTTGTACAGGTCGGGTAGACAGGCGCTTTCCCCGCATTCGTGGCCCTGGACGAAGTATCGTGGGCTCAACAGATAGGCAGAGTTGGGCAGCCCCCCCGGCGGCGGCAGGACAGTTGCAAAGTTCGGGAGGTTATGGGGCATTGGTCCGCTGTTATGCACCCTCAGCGCCCTCCGGGTATTCACCGCATCTTCTGGATATTCATTGTCAAAAGCGGTGCAGTATTGCGAAGCTGTCATGCGGATATCACGGGCGATCAGATCGAGCGCGAAACGTGCGTTTTCCTGCATGCGCGCTACACCGGTGCTGACTCGGCTTGCCTGATTGGTTTGCACCAGCAATGTGACCAAAGCACCCAGCACGATGAGTCCAACGGTCATGGCTACCATCAGTTCGATCAAGGTAAATCCACCGGCTCGCTTCAAGGCAGCGCTTGAGCGACGACGACGCCGTGCGCCCGAAGTTCGATTCCAATTCCGATTATCGATCCGCGCGCTCATGGATTGAAGGTCCAACTGAAGGTTTGATCGCGCACACCGTCCGCCGTGAGGTCGGCATCGACATTCTCGGTCCAGGTCAGGCCAACTCTGCATAAACCGTCTGGCGGCCGAATAATGCCTGGCCGCGGCCGGCTTGCCGCAACCAGTGTGCATTCAACTCTGGCGGACGCGTTAGGGAGTGTCCTTTGCAGCATTTCGCTCCACAGGCGCTGATCGCGCTCGGCAATTTGGGCAACGGTGCAGTTTGCTGTGCAATCCCCGGTTGCACCGTTTGGATACCCACCGTCATAGGCATTCGCCCAGACACCATCGCCGTTCGCGCGCATCATGTCGCCGAGCGTCTCTGCAAGGAAGATCGCTTGCGTTCTCTGCGCAGCGACGTTGTTGGAACGGATCGATATCGCCATGGTCGCGCCCAGACCAATCAGCCCTATGCTGAAAACGACAATAGCGACGAGCACTTCCACCAGCGTGAAGCCGCGCTGGCGTGAGCCCGATGACAGCCCCCTGACCCTTGATACCATCGTCAGGCACATGCCGTCTCTCCCTTGAAGCTCTCGACGCGCCCACTCAACGCGATGCAGACCCGTCGCGACTTGGTGGTATCGCCGTCAGGACGTCGCACCGTCATCACGATGGGTACTGTCGACCCGACCAAACGGCCCGTGCCGTTGAACCAGATGTCAGTTACTGCCGTTCCAGCAGTGTCCTCCACGACCAGTATGAATCCGTCGCGAGTAACGTCTCCTGTTCGCAATTCAATATCAGTGCCGTTAAGCAGGCCGTCTCGATCCCGGTCGGTTGCCAGTGTCCATCCGTCCTGCCAGTTACCGCCGACCGCACTGACGCGCACCGGCTGGGTGAACTTGGTGGCCTCTGCACGTGCCGTGTTTAGCGCCGTGATCAAATCGTTCGTCTGTGCCGAAGTTGCCGCATTGAGGCCCGCCTCGCGAAAAGACGGAATGGCAATCGCCAGCGCGATCCCCAGGGCGGTTACCGTGATGAGCATTTCCATCACGGTGAATGCCCTGATTCGGTGGTGAGAATGTCTACTGGCGCCGCGCATGCCTTGCCCCTCCTGTTTCCGAAGAGGATGTTGAGCTATGCAGCCCCACGAACTTGCTGGACAGGTTGTGCGCGGTAGGAACTTGGCGACGGGCGGGCGCCAGTGGTGTCGAACGGTGCATTGGTTCACACGTTTATCGCTACAGCGCCAAGAGATTGCGCTGTGCCGGGGCCTACCCTACCCCACCCGCGCTTCCCGAAACTCGCAGGCCTGCAGCGTGTTCTGCAGCAGCGTCGCGACGGTCATCGGGCCAACGCCGCCAGGGACCGGCGTGATCCAGCTGGCATGTTCGGCCGCCGAAGCGTAGTCGACGTCGCCGGTCAGGCTGCCATCGGGAAGGCGGTTGATGCCGACGTCGATGACCACCGCGCCGGGCTTGATCCAGTCGCCACGGACCAGGCCGGGGCGGCCGACGGCGACGACGAGGATGTCGGCGCGGGCGACCTGGTATTCGAGATCCTGAGTGAACTTGTGGGCGCAGGTGACGGTGGCGCCGGCGAGCAGCAGTTCGAGCAGCATCGGTCGGCCGACGTGATTGGAGGCGCCGACGACAACCGCATCCTTCCCGAGGACGGCTTTGTGGGTGTGCGCGAGCAAGGTCATGATGCCCTTGGGCGTGCATGGGCGCAGGCCGGGTCGGCGCAGGGCCAGGCGGCCGATGTTTTCGGCGTGGAAGCCGTCGACGTCCTTGGCCGGGTCGATGCGGTCGATCACCGCCAGCGTGTCGATCTGCGGCGGCAGCGGCAGCTGGACCAGGATGCCGTCGATGGCCGGGTCGGCGTTGAGCTGGTCGATCAGCTCGAGCAGGGAGGCTTCGGACAACTCGGCGGGTAGATCGTGATCGCGCGTGAGCAGGTTCGCGCGGGCACAGGCGCGACGCTTGTTGCGGACATAGACCTGCGAGGCCGGATCGTCGCCGACCTGGATCACCGCAAGGCCAGGCGGCC
>JBGTIE010000221.1:0-12835 GCA_041745855.1 Lysobacterales bacterium
GGCGCGTCTGACGTGGCGGCGCGCGTCGCCGGCGGCGAAGGCCGCGACTGGCCTGATTTCGCGCCTCCCGCGTTTAGAAGCAGAAGGAAGAACTGTCGGTCAGTGCGAGTCGATCGAGGATCCGCGGCCGCTCGGGGTCGATCTCGCCGCGCTTGTCAGCTTGCGCGCGGTGTCGCGGATGGGCTGTTCGAAGGAAGGCCGCTGTGACCCGCGCCGCGTTATCCGATTGTCGACGCCAGGTTGATCGCGGGTCTCACCGGCTGCGTACGATCGCCTCGTTCATTCCCATGCAGATCAAGAGCGCCGCTGAACCCGATCGGAAGTTGCTGTGCGTAGTTTGTCCGTGCACCGCGCCGATCGGGCACAACGGCCTACAAGGGCGTCGCTGACCGAGGCCGGCCGTTCGCGCATGTTGGCAATCTTGCCGGCCTGCACAAGCCGGGCCTTGATCCGCTCGACCTGCTCAGCCTCGGTCATCTTCGCTTTCGGAAACAATCGGTTCCCAGCGCCGACGCCTGGCTGATCGCCGATGGCCCGGTGCACCTGAGCGGTCGCCGGCAGCTGCTGTTCGGGGTGCGCGGCGATGCCAACGTCGACATCACCGTGTACGGACTCAGGCGCGCCTTGCACAGCGACCACTTCGGCAATGGACCTGCGCCCAGACGACGGTGAGCCGCGGAGCAGGACGGCACCGCATGCTCTCGATGCGGCCGAAAAGCCCTGGCCCTAGTCTTCCTCAGGCGCTGGCGTCAACGAAGTCTCGAGCTCCTCGAAGTCACTGATCGCCGATTCTATCGCGCCGTAAAATTCGCTTTGACGCATCATCAGATCGTCTATCGTGGCTGATTGCTTCAATTGACTGAGTTCCCCGTCATAAAGCAACCAAGCCGCGGTGAGGGTCTCGACATTGGTCTTTGCGTAGTGACGCATTTCCTTCAATTGACTCAGCGTATCCTTGACGCGGTCAAGAGGTGTCTTGGCGTGGTCATCTGACATGGATGGCTCCTTTGGTATTTCGTGGTGGCGCAATCTCATACTTTCCACCACGCGACCAACGGTGGACTTTGACTACTTCTGGGCGCAGCGCTTGCGAGGCTCCTTGTCATGCCGGATCAGGGACTCAAAGTTTCGCACATTGACCCTCATCGGACCATCGACGAGGACGCCCAATGAGAAGTCAAGCAACCTTGAGGAATTCGGGCGGCGCCAGTAGTCGCAGGGGCTCGGGACCTTCTTCCTCGCAGAGTCGCCGGAGTCGAGGCATCGTTCTTGCCGCGTTCACGAGGCAGATCGGGATGGACAGTGCCTCCACCCCGCTCACCCAAGCCGGCGGAACCTGACCAACCCGTGAAGCAAGCAGCTCAGCCACTCCAGCTGCCACACTGAGTTCTGTTTCATCCAGCCCTGCCGGCTTCGGTACATCAGCCCAGACCACACCCTCACGGATGCTGTCGGCAACCCACTGGCGGGCGCCAAGGCATCATAGGACAACAGGGCTTTCACCAATTCAGCAAAATCCATGGCCGCCATGGCCGCCCCGGCTGGGGCAGACCGATTTTCCCAGGCCGTGGCCCGACCTCATTCGGCGCGCGCCGCTTCGACGTCCGCTGCGTGCACTGTGCGTCGGCGTTTTGCGCCTGGGATCAGCATTGGGACTTCTGTTCGATAGCGGGCGTAGCGCTCGCCCAGATGGCGCACCAGGTCACGCTCCTCATATCGGATCGCGACCACGATGTAGGACGTCATTGCCGCGGCGAACAGCAGGTGGCCCCAGCTCATTACCGAGGCGCTCCAGAACGCGATGATGAAGCCGAGATACAGCGGATGGCGTACCCAGCGGTAGAGCAGCGGGGTGGCGAAGTGCGCTGTCGCCGGCTCGCGTCTCACAAACTGGCGCCACACCTGGCGCAGCCCGAACAGGTCGAAATGATCAATCAGGAAGGTCGCCAACAACACGATGGCGAAGCCCGCGACAAACATCGTCCAGGCCAGCCACTGCGCAATTTCGGATGTCGCCTGCCACACCGGCGCCGCAATCGGTCGCCACTGCCAGTACAGCAATACCAGCATGAGGCTGGCGATCAGGACGTAGGTGCTGCGCTCTGCGGAAGGCGGCAGGTGGCGCTTCAACCAGGCCTTGAAGCCTATCCTCGCCATGGCGCTGTGCTGCAGGCCGAACAGCAGGATCAGTCCAAGATTGATGACCGCGGCGATGGCAACGGGTCCGCCTTCGCGCCCCGCGTCGATGGAATGCGGCACCAGATCGGGCAGCCACGGCAGCCATTGCACCAATGAGGTCTGCTGCAGATTGCCGACGAAAGCGATCAGGTACAGGAACGTGGCCAGAAACACACCATAGGCGACCAGACCAAACAACAAAATGGCTGCGCGCTGCATGACTACGCTCCATGTGCGAGATGGCATCACGCTAGGGCCTCGGAACAGTCGAGGCCATGGTGCAGTTGTCCCGACTCGGCCATTGACCACGCGAAGTCCGGGACATTTGTCCCGCTCAAGGCATCGCGATCGCGCTCCGGACGATCGCCTGTGCCCGACTCGCCACACCAAGTTTTCGGTAGACATTGGAAAGGTGATTGCGGACCGTCTTGTCGCTGAGGTGCAGGCGTTGGCCAATCGCCGCGTTGTCGAGGCCCTCGCGCAGCAAGGCCAGGATCTGTTGCTCGCGCGAGGTGAGCGCAGCCAAAACTTCGAATGGGCCTCCTGCGCCAGTGAACTGCAACACCGCATCCTGGAACGCTCGCCATGCCGGTTCGTGTGCCATTAGAACGTGATTCGGCGAATCGAGCTCGACGAACTCCGCGCCGGGAATCAAGGCGGCAAGCCGCCGGCCCTCCGAGATCGGCACCACCTCGTCGCGACCTGCATGCAGGATGAGCGTAGGAACCCGGAGCTGCGCCGGCAGGTCTCCCAGCGCGACGTTGGCGCGTCCCTCGAGCAGCCGCGCGGCCATCTCGGGTGCAACCGTTTCGCGACACAGGTCATTGAACCAGTCGATCTGTTCGTGGGTGCCTTCGGGCAGGAAGCGCGAGGTGAAGGCCTGACGGAAGACCGGATTGCTGCTGCCCCAGCCGACCCGCACCATTTGCATCACTGCCCGGCGCTGCTCCGCATCTGCGCCATCGCGACGCGCCCAGCCCTCGGTGTAACCGCCATACAGGACCAACTTGGCCACGCGCTCTGGATAGCGGACCGCGTACTGGATCGCGGCGATCGATCCTTGCGATATGCCGAGCAGGATCATCGGTTCAGCGATTCTGGCAGCATCGATAACGCACTCCAGATCGACTAGCCAAGCCTCCGGATACATCTGCTCGACGATGCGGTCGGACATGCCGCAGCCACGTTCGTCGTAGCGCACGAAATCGAAGTGGCCGGCAAAGAACTCGATCCAATGGCGCCAGACCGGGCTCTCGATGTCGTAGCGCAGATGGGTCAGCCAGTTCGCCGCGCGGACCAGCACCGGACCCTTGCCCGCCCGTGCCCAGCCTAGGTGCACTCCGTCGGTGGTCCTCGCGATGTGAATGCGCTGGCGGAACATAACTGCTTGCCGCTGGGTATGGGGTATGTAGATTCTAGTCTCGCCGTACCATCCACGGGTGCGGCTACCGTCTTTGAGCCGATGACCTCATTGCGCACCGGACGTCAAAATGGCTCACACGTGGCCTGCCGACCGATGCGAAAGTTGCCGTGTTCAGCTCGTGGCCCTCTGTGCCGTCGAGATGACGGTGCACAGTTGCGAACTTATGTGCGCTGGCGCACGGAAGCGCCCCCGCTGCCGGTGCAAGGTGGCGATCTTGACGCGTAGGGACCTGGGGGACTGGGCATGGAACCGCACTCGCTGATCTTGACCTCCGTCATCCTGTTCGCGCTGGCCGCTGGCGGCGGCATGCTGATGGCCGGCATGCGCCTGCGCGGAACGCCACGACCCCCGGCGTGGCTCGCGATGGGCCATGGCCTGCTCGCCGCGGCCGGACTGACTTTGCTGATCTACGCTGCCTGCACTGTCGGCGTGCCAAACATTGTCCTGATCGCAATCGGCCTGTTAGTGGCCGCCGCCGTCGGCGGAGTAATCATGAATCTGATGTACCACGTCAAGGAAATGCCCCTGCCGCTGCCACTGATGACCGCGCACGCAGCGCTGGCCGTGGTGGCCCTTGCATTGCTGCTGGTCTACCTCTACACGTAGTTCGCACAGCCTTCCCGGTATTTGGCCGGGGCCTGTCGCCCAATCACACCGATGACGTTCAGCCACGCCTCTTCTCTTTGAGTCCAATATCAGTGACTGTGGCGCTTCCAATGAGCGAGAACCGCATCCATGGCGGCATCGCGCAAATAGACATAATCTTGCCAAGTCGGGCTTACCAGCACCTCCGGTTCAATCGATGCAATGTTCATATCGACACAGCTGATCTCGCGCGGGCAAGGCGCACGCGAATAGCTGTGAAACACCGTCTGGAAGTCGACCTCGAGCCCGGAATTCGGCAGTCGCAGATACCCGCCCTCGCTCCAGTGATCGATATCGTCGCCGGGGACTTCACCGACGATAGTGGCGGGGCCGCCGGAGAGGAATTGGCCGATCGCGCTAATGCCGGCTGAGAAGGTCGTTCGGCCAGTGATCACGTAGCGGGGGATCTTCGCAGTGCGCTCGTTCAGCCGTTCAAGAAGCTGCTTCGACAGAGTCGCATTCCCTCCAGTGTTGAAACGCACATCCATTACAAAAGCGCTTGGCCGCCGGGTTTCGATCTCGCGAAGGAGCCGCTCGCCAAAAGTGGACAAGGTCTCGCCCGGCGCATTGTCGGACCGATTGAACTGAAAGTAGAGCGTGCCGCTGTCCGCCAAGTATTCGAATACAAAATTGGCAGTGGGATTTTGCAGGTAGAGCGGCAGATTTCGTCGACCCTGCTCCAGAACATGATCGGTGATGCCATGAGGGTTTTGTCGTACCGGCGAGAGATCCCACCACGATTCGACGGTGCGGTCGCTGTGGGCGGGCGGCATCGCCCGGACCGTGTTCCGCCCGGCTGCACGGCAGCCTGATACGCCGAGCTCCACCTCGTCGAGCTGCCGCGCCACCCCTAGCCCACTCAATGTTTCGGGGCTGGTCAGCGTGTAAGTGGTGAGATAGTCGCGCCAGGAGGGGTTTCCTGCGAAGGCGCGCCCCACGAGATCGCGGGCCTGACGAGAAGGAACACGATCGAAATCGTCGACCCGACAACCGAGTAAGCTGCGGTACTCCGAGGTTGTCCTGATGACGTAAAGGCCATCCTGAAACCACCAGACTCGGATCGGCAGACGCCGAAGCTTGGTCGCATTTCGCAACAGCAGGAGCCGCGTGTGCGGCTCGTCTGCGATCGCCAGAGCGGCCGCCATCTGCACCATCACCTGGACATCGCTAAGCTCTTCAAGACTGCGCCTGATCGTATCCACGGCCTCAAGAAAGAGCGCCCGCTCGCCCGGCGACAGGCTGCGGTCCAGGGTGGCGAACCTGCCGGTGAGCACATCGAGGTCCTGGTTCCAGCGCTCGGCTCTATTGCGGGGAGCGAGATTCTGCGGGATCTCCAAAAGCGCGAATCGTTGTGCGCTGTTCCCTTCCCTAAGTTCTCCGGAGAGCCGATCTCCCTCTCGAAGCGCCACTATTGTCAGATTGTCGGCAGGTTGGCCAACGCGCGCGGTGAGATGGTCGCCCGTCCAGACCACGTCATTTACCGGAATCAGCTGTCCCAGCACCTGGAAGGACCCGCCACTGCCGTCTACTTGTGTCCGCAGGTCGATTGTTATGAATTGGTCGAAGTCGCGGTCCTGCATGAAGCCTTCCCAGCTGATGAGCTGGGAATCCCCTGCCCACGCTGCGTGGCCCAAGGCGCTCAGGAGTATGACGAGACACGCACGCGCGATCGCGTTCATGGTTTAGCCTCATTGAGACTGAGAAGATCGGGTCTTGCAAAGATCAAGAACCATTGCCGCAGTGCTCCGGGCCGGATGGTCACTGGTGTCGCGGATGTTGGAAGAGGGTGCTGCTCAGGCATCGATCGCAAGCGCCCGCATCAGGATGAGCACTACGCCGGAAAAGAGCCTTCCGCTGATTCATAGTGAGGCTCCTCGGTCGCCGGGCCTCAACGTACCAACGGGTGCGGCCGGCCAGACAGTGCCGTTCGTACCAGGATCCGACCGCCACCACTTAATCGACCAGAAATTTGTCGTGGGCTGCCGCTCTCGCTCGACCGCCAAGGCCCGCCAACACTGGTCTTCGGTACCGTAGCGATCGAAGAACTGGCTCATCGACAGACCCCGTTGAACTGGACTCGATCCATGGCCATCGCGGCGCTCCTGAGCATCGGAAGATGCAGGCAGGATCGCCGGCGTCCGTCTCAGCAGCTGCCACAGCTGAGGTTCGCTAATCAGAATCAGGTTCCGAGATGCCTAATGAGAATCGGCTCGACACCGAAGAGTCTGATGTGCAACGATTACTCGCGTTGCTCAGGGGAGTATGGCTGGATGGCTACCATCGCCCAAGAGGCGCGCACCGCCTCCCTGTTTTACGTTTACATCGGGCTGGCCTTTGTCGTCATCGCGTTCGGCGGATTTGCTCAGACCTTCTGGGGGCCACTCGCCACCGGCAATTTCAAGGCGGACGCCGTCATTCACCTTCACGGCGCATTGTATTCCGCTTGGACCATATTTTTCGTGTGGCAGGCCGCGCTAATCGCCAACGGTCGAAGGCGGGATCATCGCAGCTGGGGTCTGGCGGGAATTTCGCTTGCAACCGCAATGGTGTTCAGTGGAATTATCGCAGCGGTAAACTCGATGAATGTGGCCGACGCAGCGGGCATGGGTGACGCTGGACGGCGCTTCTCGATTGTATCGATTACAGCAGCACTACTCTTCGGCTTCACCGTCACCGCAGCGATTATAAGTGTTCGCAAACCTGAGAGCCATAAACGATGGATGCTTCTGGCGACGGTTCCGCTGATGCAGGCACCTGTAGGTCGGTTATTAAGGCCCATTTTCGCGGCCGACTTTCCGGGCCCTCCACCAGTATTTGTCACGGTTCCTGCTGCGCTGCTGGTCAATTTGCTTATTGTGGCCGCCATCGTTCACGACTGGCGAACGCGGGGTAGGCCGCATCCGGTCTATCTCATTGGAGGCGCGATAATCCTGGCAACGCAAATAATGAGGGTGCCGGTCAGTACTACCGAAGCCTGGATGTCCTGCGCTACGTGGGTGCAACGAATCGGCGGTTAGAGTCCGATGCTAATGTCCGTAATGGGCCGAATCCTAGAGCACTGGGACAGACCGATTTTCCCGGAGAGCACTGGGAGAGCACTGCTGGGAGAGCACTCGGACAGACCGATTTTCCCGGGACAGCAGCGCTAACCCGCGCTTCTCGGCCGTTGCGAGGGTGATTCGGGGATTTCTAATGACCTCCGAGGCCCGGCCGCTACCAACCGAGCGCGTTTCGTCGATTCGACCCTGATTTCCGCCACGTCCGCCCGCAAACCGTTCGGCTGCGGTGGATCATCGGGTTCGAACGGATCCAAAGCGTGCAGAGCACCGCACTCGAAGGGCGTCGCGCGCCATGAACGGCGTTGCGCAACTTTGGACAGCGGCGCCCCGCGCCGCTTTGGATGATCTTCGGGACCACGCCCACGTTGAATATGGCGCCGGGGTTCTTCATGTAACGGCTGACCGACGCGAGGCGACCCATGGTGGGAACCTTGTCATCCTGTTCCAGCAGGCCATGACGCGCTCATACTGTGAAGCCTCGCCCAACTCGACGCGCTGGGAGCTCGGCGAGCTTTTGGATCCAAAAGCGGCAGAACGGTGGCAAGCTACCGCACTCTTCGTTGCCTTCGGAGATCGCGCTCACGCCGCGAATGATGTGCTCAAGCTGCGTACGATTCATAGATCCGCCCTCGCTCGGCTGAGGAGAGCACGCCTGTAATTCGAACGAGCGAGACGGGCGGTACAGCGGCCGAGAGCACTCGATAACCACTGCGAGAGACTGATTCTCGAGTCCCTTAAGTTAGCGGCGCGTTCATGGTGCGGTCATATGGCCCCCACTAGGGTCGGCATGGGCTCGGAGTATGCGTGCCCGGAAACTTTCTGGGGCAAAACTTTGCCGAATCACCGCCGCACCTCCCTCTTGGCACTCTGCTGCTGGGCCCTTCTCCTGCCGGCGGGCTTGTGCGCGGCCCCCGCCGCCGCGCAGGTCTGCACCAATTGGCAGTACTTTCCAGCGCCGCGACCGCCGGTCCAGCATCCGACCATGGTTTGCCCTTTCAGGGCTCCGGTCTTCGTGGTCCGGTTTTCCTGGGGCGTTGCCCAGGCTAACGTGTGCTGCCCTTTCAGGGCGGTAAAGCAACAGCGAAACGCACTGGATCGCCGCGGTCGCTTGGGCTCCCTCGCGATGACGAGGGTTCATGGCCCGTGTGCATTTTCGGGCCGATAAAGGCGTCTCGCAATCACGAAGATGGTCCCTGCACTTCTGACCCCAGCCCTCAGCCCTTCTTCGCACTTGCGCCCCGGCGCTGACGCTATACTAGGCGGCTACGGCACGTCCGGGCCTGGAACCAGGCCGGCGCCTCTCCCCTGGATGCTTCGCGTTCGCCGTTGGCTCGCGGCGCGTCCCTCGATGGACCTTTCAACCTTATGTTTGGATTCAAGAGTCTGCGTGGGCTGTTCTCCACCGACCTGTCGATCGACCTTGGCACGGCCAACACGCTGGTGTTCGTGCGCGGCCAGGGCATCGTGCTCAATGAGCCTTCGGTGGTTTCCATCCGCCAGGACCGCGGCCCGGGGGGACCGCGGTCGGTCGCGGCAGTGGGCATGGAGGCCAAGCGCATGCTTGGCCGCACGCCCGGCAATATCGTCACGGTGCGACCGCTGAAGGATGGCGTCATCGCCGATTTCACGATGACCGAGGCAATGCTGCAGCACTTCATCCGGCGGGTCCACCCGAATCGGCTGTTCCGGCCCAGCCCGCGGGTGCTGGTCTGCGTGCCCTGTGGTTCGACTCAGGTGGAGCGGCGGGCGATCAAGGAATCGGCCGAAGGCGCCGGTGCGCGCGAGGTATTCCTGATCGACGAACCGATGGCGGCGGCGATCGGTGCCGGGATCCCGATCCATGAGGCGCGCGGCTCGATGGTCATCGATATTGGCGGCGGCACCTCCGAGGTGGCGGTGATCTCGCTCAATGGCATCGTCTATTCAGCCTCGGTACGCATCGGTGGCGACCGCTTCGACGAGGCGATCATCAACTACGTACGCCGCAACCACGGCACCCTGATCGGCGAATCCACCGCCGAGCGGATCAAGATAGAGATCGGCTGCGCCTACCCGTCGAGCGAGGTGGCGGAGATCGAGGTCTCCGGGCGCAACCTCGCCGAAGGCGTTCCGCGCAACGTCACGGTCAATTCCAACGAGATGCTCGAAGCCCTGCACGAACCGCTGTCGGGCATCTGCCAGGCGGTCAAGGCGGCACTCGAACAGACCCCGCCGGAACTGTGCGCCGACGTTGCCGAGCGCGGCATTGTGCTGACCGGCGGCGGCGCCCTGTTGAAGGATCTGGACAAGCTCATCTCCGAGGTGACCGGACTGCACGTGCAGGTGGCCGAAGACCCGCTGACCTGCGTGGCGCGCGGTGGCGGCCGAGCGCTGGAGCTGGTGGACGAGCACGGCCCGGACATGTTCTTCGGCGAATGAGCGTCCTGCCGCAAGCCTCTTGCTCGGCGGCGAGCGCATCAGCGCGGCCCGCGGGGCGATCCTGGGGAACGTGGCTCAGCCCGGGCCGGAGACCCTGATCGACGGTGGAACAGGCGGGAGGCCAGGATCGTTCGGCACTGTTTGCCGGTGAAGGCAGCTCCACGCTGGCGCTGGTGGTCTATCTGGCGCTAGCGATTCTGGTAATGCTGGCCGATCGACGCGGCGACTACCTGGACCAGTTTCGCAGCGCGGTCGCGCGTGTCATCGAGCCGCTTTACAGCCTGGCCGAATTGCCCTCGCTGGTTGGTATCGCCTTGCGCGACGGACTGGCCAACCGGGAGCGGCTGCAGGCCGAGAACGAGGAAATGGCGGCGGCCCTGCGCGAGACTCGATTGCGTCTGGCGCAAGCCGAACTGGCACTGGCCGAACAGCGGCGTTTGGGGGGTGGCCTTGCGCTGGCCGAGCAGGAGCGGCTTTCGGCGCTGCCGACCCGAGTCCTGGATGTCGATCCAGATCCCTTTCGCCACCGGGTGATCATCGATCGCGGCGAGCGCGACGGACTGGTCGAGGGCAGCGCGCTGATCGACGCGGCCGGCGTCGTGGGTCAGCTGATCGAACTGGGGGCCGGTCGCTCGGTGGTGCTGCTGATCAGCGATCCCGGTCACGGTCTGCCGGTGGTCAACGCTCGCAGCGGCGAACGCAGCCTGCTCTACGGCACCGGCGAGAAGGATGCGCTGGCCTTGCGCAGCATGCCGCTGACGGCCGATTTCGCGGCCGGCGATCTGCTCCTGAGTTCGGGTCTGGGCGGACGCTTTCCGGCCGGCTTGCCCGTGGCCACAGTGAGCTCGATCGAGCGCAGCGCCGGTGCCCCCTACGCGCGTGGACTGGCCGAGCCACTGGCCGCTCTGGGCCGCGTACGCGAGCTGCTGGCGGTGGCACCACGGGTCCAGCCTGAAGGACCACCACTGCCGCACAACGCAATCGCGCTACCGGATCCCAAGCCCGATTCGGCCGGCGCTCAGCCGGACCAGCCGATTGGCGCAGAGACGACGGAGCCCGAGTCGTGAGCCGCGGTCACGAATGGCGCTTGTTTCTGATTGTGGCGGTGACCGTGCTGCTGCTGACGATCGTCCGGCTGCCGCCAATGCTGGCACCGCTAAAGCCCTTCTGGGCCGGCCTGCTGCTGATCTACTGCGCGCTGGAGATGCCACGGGTGGCCCATCTGGGGGTGGCCTTCGGCTTCGGTCTGCTGCTCGATGTGCTCGCCGGCAGCCTGCTCGGCGAGCACGCGTTGCGGTTGGTGATCCTGACCCATGTCGCCTTGCGATTCCGCTTCCGGCTGCGCTTCTTTCCGGTCAGCCAGCAGGCGCTGGCGGTGTTCGGACTGTTGTTGAACGATCGCATTCTGGCCCTGTGGGTCCGCTTGTTTGGCGGTGAGGGCTGGCCCAGCCTGGATTTCTGGCTCAGCCCGTTGATCGGCATGCTGCTGTGGCCGTGGCTTTTTCTGTTGCTGGATCGCTTGCGCCTGCGCGGCCGCAACCGCGCGGCGCGGGGTTAGGGGGCCCCATGCGCGGCCGCAAGGCGCTCAAGGATGTGCAGTTCGAGCGGCAGCAGTTTCGTCGTCGCGCCTGGATCGCGCTGGCCCTTGTGGCGCTGGCCATCGTCGTCCTGCTTGCCCGTTTCGCTCATCTGCAAGTGGTGTTGCACGAGGAGTTCTCGACCCGCTCGGAACGCAACCGGGTCAAGGTGCGCGCACTGGTGCCGACCCGCGGACTGATTTTCGATCGCAACGGCGTGCTGTTGGCCGACAACCGGCTATCCTACCGGCTCGAGGTCGTGCCGGAGCAGGCCGGCGATATCCCGCAGCTGCTGGACCGGCTGGCCGACATCGTCGATCTGCAAGCCGAAGATCGCGAGCGCTTTGAGGCCCAGGTGCGCTATCGGCGAGCCTTCCAGAGCCTGCCGCTGCGCTTCAACCTGAGCGAGGAGGATGTCGCCCGACTGGCGCTGGATCGCTGGCGCCTACCTGGCGTGGAGGTGGTGCCGGTGCCCAGCCGGCATTACCCCCAGGGCGCTTTGCTGGCACACGTGATCGGCTACGTTGGCCGCGTCAACGCCGAAGAGCAGGAAGCGCTGGAGGAGGCGCGACGGGGCGTTACCAGCCATATCGGCAAGCTCGGCATCGAGCGCCAGTACGAACACCTGCTGCGCGGTGAGCTGGGCCGCGAGCGGGTCGAAACCAACGCTGAGGGTCGGGTCCTGCGCACGCTCGACCAGGAACCGGCGCAGGCCGGAGAGAGTCTCTATCTGAGTATAGACCTGGCCCTGCAGCGCGCCGTGGTGGAGAGCTTCGGCGACACCCGCGGGGCGGCGGTGGTCATCGATGTGAACAACGGCGAGGTGCTGGCGCTGGTCAGTCAACCCAGCTACGACGCCAACCCATTCGTCAACGGGATTTCGCAGAAGGCCTACCAGGCACTGCTCGAGGCGCCGGGTCGGCCGCTGTTCAACCGCGTGCTGCAGGGCGGATATGAACCCGGCAGCACGCTCAAGCCCTTCATCGCCCTGGCCGGTTTGCAGGCCGGCCTGATCACGCCCGGCACGACCGTCTGGTCGTCCGGCGAGTTCCGCATGCCGGGCCAGAACATCGGCTTCCGCGACTGGCGCGCCGGAGGTCACGGCCGGGTCAACTTGCGCGAGGCGATGGCCCAGTCGGTGAATACCTACTTCTACAAGCTTGGCCTGGATCTGGGCATCGACCGGATGTCCGCCCACCTGGCGCGGCTCGGCTTTGGCGAACCAACCGGCATCGATCTGCCGGCCGAGACCAGTGGCATCCTGCCGTCGCGGGAATGGAAGCGGGCCCGTCTCGGTCAACCCTGGTATCCGGGCGAAACGGTGATTACGGCGATCGGGCAGGGTTACAACGTCAGCAGCATCCTGCAGCTGGCGGTGGCCACCGCAGCGCTGGCCAACGGCGGCGATCGGGTCCGTCCGCAACTGTTGCGCGCGATCCAGCCCAGGCTCGATGACGCACCGCAAGCGGCACCCCGTTCGGCTCCGGTGCCGGTCGGCGTCAGCGATCCGGCCCACCTGGCCGCCGTAGTCGACT
>JBGTIE010000222.1:0-4033 GCA_041745855.1 Lysobacterales bacterium
CGAATCCAGTCGCGGCTGGAAGCGCTCGGCGCGAAAGTGTCCGGCAGCGTGTCGAAGAAGACTCACGCGGTCATCGCCGGGGCCGAGGCAGGCAGCAAGCTGGCCAAGGCGGAGGAACTGGGCGTGCCAGTGCTCGATGAGGCCGGACTGCAGGCGCTGCTGGCCGAGCACGCCGCGTCCTGATGTCCACCAGCACGACGGGCGAGCAGTTGCGTGCCGCGTTGGCTCAGCGTGCCCGGGTGCACGCTCGAATCCGCCGCTTCTTTGAAGAGCGCGAGGTGCTGGAGGTTGAGACTCCAATATTGAGCGCTGCCGGCAACACCGATCCGCAGATCGAAAGCGTGCGTTGCGCGGTTAGTACCGCCGGCGTGGGCAAGTCCATGCGCTGGCTACGCACCTCGCCGGAATACTTCCATAAGCGCCTGCTCGCCAGCGGATCAGGCGCGATCTATGAGCTGGGCAAGGTCTTTCGCGATGGCGAATATGGCGCCCGCCACAATCCCGAGTTCACCCTGCTCGAATGGTATCGGCCGGGCTGGGATCATCATCGACTGATGGAAGAGGTTGCCGAGCTGGTTCAGTCATTGCTCGAGGCCGAAGGGCAGGGGCGTTGGCCGGAAGCGCGCCTATCCTTCGCCGAGCTCTTTGAACGCTATGCCGGCATCGATCCATTCACCGCCAGCCTGACCAGCCTGCACGATCGTCTGGCCGCGGCCGGCGTCGTCGATCCAACCGGCAGCGATCGCGACGAGGCACTGGATTACCTGCGCGGCGCGATCATCGAACCGGCGCTGCCGCCGCGCAAGCTGCTGTTCGTGTATGACTTTCCCGCCAGCCAGGCGGCGCTGGCACGGATTCGACCCGGGGACATCCCGCTGGCCGAACGCTTCGAGCTCTACCTCGGACGGGTCGAGCTGGCCAACGGCTACCACGAACTGACCGACGCAACACAGCAGCGTGAACGCTTCGAGACCGATCTGCGCCGCCGGCGCGAACGCGGTCAGCGCACCCCACCGATGGACAGCCAGTTGCTCGCCGCGCTCGAGCAGGGCCTGCCACCCTGCGCTGGCGTCGCCCTGGGCGTGGACCGCCTTTTGATGGCGCTGGCCGGCGAGAATGATTTACGTCAGTTGCTGCCGTTTCCGTTCGAACGGGCTTGAACCCTCGTCATCGCGAGACCCCTTCTCCGGCCCGGAAATGCACACGGGCCATGAACCAGCAAGAGCGGTCTCACGCGGAGACGCGGAGGACGCGGAGGAAGAGCAAGATCGAGTGCGCCAAGTACGAACAGCACGGAAGCCGGGTTCACGGCGCCTGATGTCAGAATTTTTGCTCTCAAAAGCTCTCTCCGCGTCCTCCGCGTCTCCGCGTGAGAATGGCTCTTCTTCCGTGCGTCTTCTTGGATCTGGAAATGCACATAAGCCCTGGTCCCGGCACCGCTGTAAATCAATAGCTTACGATATGGGTTCATGGAGAGGGAGCTGACTCGCACCCGTGTCGGCTTGCCGCAGGTGCGGACATTGGGCGCCCCTTCAGGGCTCGGGATCGACGCGCTGCTTACCTGGGGCGTTGCCCCAGGCTAACTTGTGCTGCCCCGTTGGGGCGAAAAGCACCGCCCGGAAGGGTTGGGGCGAGAAGCAGCAATGCTTCAATGTAGACCTGGTCGCCCGGAAAGCCGGTCCGGACCCTATTGTGCTTCCTCTTCTGGTTGCGGTGGCGGTGATGGACGCGGTCCGGTGTCATCGCCGTAGCCGTAGAAGGCCTTGAGCATGTTCTCGGAGCCGGCGTACTCGGTCGCTGTGGTCTCGACGAACTGCGACACACCCAGCTCGTTCAGCACCTCGTAGAGTTCCGGATCTTCGTGCAGTTGCAGCAGGGCTTCTCGGACCGATGCGGCGATCTCCGGATCCAGTCTGGGTGAGGCGGAGAAGGCGGCACCTGGGAACTCGCGGGTCTGGTGCACCGGATAGAGATTGGGATACAGGTTCTGCAGCCAGGTCGGCGCCATCGCCGCGTCGGCTTCTCCCGCGAAGATGATCTCGGCTGATTCGCGCCAGGAGGTGGCGGACGAGCGCACATCGGGCTGCTGCATCGGGTTGGGATAGAGCTCCAGCAACAGCGCAAAGCCGAGGTTCGGCGCCGCCATGCAGACCAGCCGCCGCGCTACCAGGCTGCGCAGTGCATCGGAATCATCCTCTGGCGGATCGAGGGTCAACAACGAGTAGCTGGTGTTCTCGACCGACTTGGCCAACGGCTGATAACCGAAGCGGTTGGCACGGTAGTCGACGAAATGCGCTTCCTCGAAGGCAATGTCGATATCCGCGCGGGAGCGCAGGTCACTCCAGTAGAAGTGGTAGTTGCGCGCGGTCACCAGCTTGAAATTGTGGCCGGTCGCCTTGTTCAGGTAAGCGATCAGCGGCGCGTAAACCTCCGGTGCCCGGTCCGGGGTGTGGAAGGGTTCGACCGCCAGATTCACGTCCGCTGCAAAACTCAAGCCAAAGACACTGATGGTCCAGATTGCCGCGGCAGCAGCTATCTGTCGCCGGATACTCCGTTGCATGGCTACCCCCCTCCCTGATTTCGCGCTTGAATTCTTATCACGATCGGAATGCTTTGGCTACGCCAGAAAGTTTGCTTTCACTGTTTCGCCTGCGCACAGGGGTGCACAGTGGCGCAGCGGCTGCATGTGCGGAGCATTTCAGAACCGTAAAATTTGTCGAAGATCGCCCCGAATTGAGTCTCGATATCAGTCAGCACGAAATAAGACTCGTACAGCTTGTGGTGACATTGCGGACAGAACCACATCAGGCCGTCCTGTTCGCCGGGCAGCCGCTTGCGCTCGATCACCAGACCGACCGATCCGGCCATGCGCTGCGGTGAGTGCGGCACCCGCGCCGGCAGCAGGAACATCTGGCCCGCCCGCAACGAAACATCGCGCGGGCCCGCGGCCTCCATCAACCGCAAGACCATCTCGCCCTCGAGCTGATAAAAGTACTCCGGACCCTCGTCATAGTGGTAGTCAGTGCGCTCATTCGGCCCGCCGACGATCATGCAGATGAAGTCCTCATCTTTCCACAGGACCTTGTTGCCGACGGGTGGTTTGAGCAGATGACGGTTCTCCTCCAGCCAGCGTGGAAAGTCGATGACTGCAGGCAGGGTGGAGTGCAGCTTGGGTGTAGGCATCTGGCAGGCTCCTGACTGTTCAGGCTGATCCAGGGGCATCGATCTGGGCAATGCACTTGAGTTCGATCGCGATCGGCGTGGGCAGGGCGCTGACCCCCACCGTCGTTCGACACGCTTGAGCCGCGCCAAAATGTTCGGCGTAGAGGCGATTCATCGTCGCGAAGTCGGCCGCCATGTCGGTCAGGTAGACGGTGATGTCGATCAGTTGCGAGCGGCTCACTCCGGCCGCTGCGAGGACCGCATCGACGTTCGCAAACACGCTGCGGCACTGCGCCTCGAAGTCATAAGCGACCAGCTTGCCGTCGTCATCATGGCGGTTGCCGGGAATGCTGTCGTCAGCCGCACTGCGCGGCCCGATCCCCGACAGAAACAACAGCGACCCAGCCCGCCGCGCATGCGGATAAGCGCCTACCGGTCGCGGCGCCGACTGGGTGAGGACCGGTTCATCCATGGCAGCAGGCCTCACAGGCAGGTAGGTACGGATGATAGCCGATTGCTTTGGTGTGCTACCGCACCGAAGCCGCCCAGTAACTGACGTATTTTGAGTTCTCGACAATCACTGAGCGACTGCCCGGAAGTTGGCACGTACCCTGCTCAGCGCATGCCGTGTCCCTCTACTAAGGAGCAAGCCCATGCGACGCGTTCAGATCCTTGCATTCGCTGTGTTGCTGGCCCTGCCGCTATCGGCCTTGGCCGGCAAGAATGAGGCAGAGCTGGCGCTCACCGCCGCGCGTTCAAACATCGCGTCTGCCGAGCGCGCCGACGCGCCGCGCCACGCCACTACCGAGTTAAGTGCCGCTCGCGCCATGCTGGCTCGGGCCGAAGGCTCTTTTGACCAGCGCGACTGGAC
>JBGTIE010000223.1:0-7629 GCA_041745855.1 Lysobacterales bacterium
TGCTTGTGTCGTCGCTGACATGAGCTGGGAGGTTTTAGCGGTTTGCGGCCCGGGAAAGCCGCGCATTGCTGGCGGTTCGTCGGTTGGGCGCGAGTTGCCGTAGATTACGGACACGCCTGCCCGCCAACCGATCGGCTGGCGGGGCTTTCAAGGGGTTCCCGGGCCAGTTAGCCCGGTTTCGGTCTCATCTTGCAGAGCTCGCGAGCCACGCCAAGTCCCTGGAACCAGCGCTGACCGGCTCGCTTCGCGTAGTCGATGATCGATTCGGCCGCACCGATGACGCGATAGAATTCGCTCTCGGTCGCTTTGACCTGAGTGGTCCAGCTGCGGTCGGTCAGGCCAAGGCGGTCGAGTATCCGTGGCCGCTCAGGATCGATCTTGCCGCGCTTGCCGGGATGCATCTGGCGACCAGTCCAGTCGACCAGGTTGAGGTATTGGGCGATGCTGATCGGCAGCGACCCGGTGCCGGGGACACCGACGACGGCTTCGAGCTGATCGGCGCCGCTGCCGAGCTTGCGCGCGGTCTCGCGAATGCGCTGCTGGATCGAGGTGTAGTCGCTGTCTTCCAGGTCCTGGGCCATCGCGGCGCGGACGGGGTTCAGGTCGACATAGACCATCGCCGACAACACAGCCGCTTCATCTAGGAGGCGCTGACACTTGAACCGACTCTCCCAGAACTTCCCCTTGCAGTCGTCTTCGATGTTGGCTCGCAGTGCGATCGGTTGGGAGAGATATTTCATGAACTCGCTCACCGAGGCCAGCCGTTCGCGCATGTTGGCGATCTTGCCGTCCTGCGTGAGCCACGACTGGATGCGCTCGGCCTGCTGCGCCTCGGTCATCTTCGCTTTGGGGAACAGGCGGTTCCAGCGTTCAGCCACTTCCTGATCGCTCCAGGCTTCGACCCAAGCAGGGTCGAACTGCAGCGCCAGGTGCATGTGATTGCTCATCGCCGAGAAGGCCAGCACCCGCACCGCGTAGATCTGCGCCAGCTCGGTCATCCGATCGACAATCCATTGGCGGCGGTGGTCGAAGTTGCGTCCAGTCAATTTGTCGTCGCCGCACAGGAACGACCGGCGAACACAGCGCGAGACACAGTGGTAGTAGCCGGAGGCACCCGGTGGGACAATGGCGGAGCGGGCGGTGGTCATGCGCACAGCTTGGGGCGGGTCGGCGTGGTTGTCTGTAAGCCTATGGCTGCAAAGTACGTCATCCTTTGCCGGCAGATGACGTAGGATTCGACTTACGGCGTGTGCGAGAAAGTTCGTGTGTCCTCTGTTTGTTCCTGTCCTCTGTTTGTTCCTCTCTGTTTGTTCCCTGTTTGTTTGTCTGTTTGTTTGTCCTCTGTTTGTTACACGTTGAAGCGGAAAGTCCCGGGATCGCTGCGGTCGCAAGCTCCCTCGCGATGACGATGATTCTTGGCGCGTATGCACAACGGACAAAATTGGCCTCGTGATGACCAGGACCATCCTCCGCGCCACTCGCCCGCCCTTCCTGATCCTCGCGCTTACGGTCGTCCTGCTCGGCCATGCCGTGGCGGTTCTCGTCGGCGCCACCCCGACGCTGCTCAACAGCGCACTGGTCTTCCTCGGCGGCATCGCCGCACATGCCTGCGTCAACCTGCTCAACGAATATCACGACGCGCGCTCCGGTCTGGACGAGCACACCCGTCGCACGCCCTTCAGCGGAGGAAGCGGCGCGCTGCAGGACCGGCCGGACGCGCTGGGGGCGGTCTGGTGGTCGGCCATGGTCGCACTGGCGGTCACGCTGGTCATCGGCATTTTCTTTCTCTGGTTGCGCGGCTGGGCCATGCTACCGCTCGGCATCGGCGGTGTGCTGCTGGTGCTCAGCTACACCCCGTGGCTGAATCGCTTGGCGTTCCTGTGCCTGATTGCACCCGGCTTGGGTTTCGGTCCGGTGATGGTGCTGGGGACCGAACTGGCGCTGTCCGGCCAGATCAGCCGGGCCGGCATCTGGACCAGCCAGCTCATACCCACGCTCATTTTCCGTTCTCCTTCTTGCCCCTGTCTCGCTCACCCTTGTCTTGCTCACCCTTGTCTTCCTCATCCAGAGGCAGCTGCGCCGCTTCGTCGAATCGCTTCTTCTGCGCCGGCAGCAACGCCCAGATACAGGCCGCGAAGAAGGCGATCATCACGATCACGCTGATCAGGCCCAGGTAGGTCCCCTTGTCCATCTCACTGGCCTCCCGCCGGACTCGCGCCGTCGATGTCGACGGCGATCGGCTCCGATCTAGGCGTATAGCGGCCCAATCCCTGCAGATAGGCGATCATCGCGTCCATCTCGCTCTTGCCGCGGAGCGCGTTTCCGACGCTGGCGAAATCGTCCTCGGTGTAGGGCGTGCCGAGGGTACGCAAGGCAGCCATCCGGGCTTTCAGGTCCTCCGGATCGAGGAAGCGATCGGCCAGCCACGGGTAGCCCGGCATATTCGATTCCGGCACCACCACTCGCGGATCGATCAGATGGATGCGATGCCAATCGTCGCTGTAGCGACCACCTACGCGGGCCAGATCCGGGCCGGTGCGCTTGCTGCCCCACTGGAAGGGATGGTCGTAGACCGACTCGCCGGCGACCGAATAATGGCCGTAGCGGGCGGTCTCGGACTGCAGGGTGCGGATCATCTGCGAATGGCAGTTGTAGCAGCCCTCCTTGACATAGACATCGCGCCCGGCCAGTTCCAGCGGCGGGTAGGGCTTCATCCCTGGCAACGGGTTGACCACCTGCTCCTGGAACATCAGTGGCACGATCTCGGCGATACCACCAAGGCTGATCACCACAAAGATCAGGACGCCCATCAGGCCGATGTTCTTTTCGACGGTTTCGTGCTTCAACATCTGTGCTCTCCTTTACCGTCGTGATCAGGCGTGCTGCGGTTCGAGCACGGGCTGCTCGACCCAGTGCCTGGATTGCTGCCAGGTGCGCCACATGTTCCAGGCCATCATGAACATGCCGCTGACCACCAGCAGGCCCCCGAGGAAGCGCACGTAGTAGTAGGGATAGCTGGCCACCACCGACTCGACGAAGGTGTAGGTCAGGGTGCCGTCGTCATTGACCGCGCGCCACATCAGGCCCTGGGTCAGGCCGGCGATCCACATCGCCACCGTGTACAGCACGATGCCGATGGTCATGATCCAGAAGTGGCTGTCGATCAGCCGGGTCGACCACATTTCCTTCAGGCCCACCAGCTTCGGGAACATCGCGTAGATGCAGCCGATCGAGATCATCGCGACCCAGCCCAGCGCGCCGGAATGGACGTGACCGATGGTCCAGTCGGTGTAGTGCGACAGCGCGTTGACGGTCCGGATCGACATCATCGGACCTTCGAAAGTGCTCATGCCGTAGAAGGACAGCGAAACGATCATGAACTTCAGGATCGGATCAGTGCGCAGTTTGTGCCAGGCGCCGGACAGGGTCATGATGCCGTTGATCATGCCGCCCCAGCTGGGCGCGAGCAGGATCAGCGAGAACACCATGCCGAGCGACTGCGCCCAGTCCGGCAGCGCGGTGTACTGCAGATGATGCGGGCCGGCCCACATGTAGATCGAGATCAGCGCCCAGAAGTGAATCACGCTGAGGCGGTAGGAATAGATCGGTCGGCCGGCCTGCTTGGGCACGAAGTAATACATCATGCCGAGGAAGGCGGCGGTCAGGAAGAAGCCGACCGCGTTGTGACCGTACCACCACTGCACCATCGCATCGACCGCGCCGGAATAGACCACGTAGGACTTGGTCATTGTCACCGGCAGGGCGAGATTGTTGATGATGTGGAGCACCGCGACGGTGATGATGTAGGCACCAAAGAACCAGTTGGCGACGTAGATGTGCTTGATCTTGCGCAACGCGATGGTGCCGAAGAACACCGCGCCATAGGCGACCCAGACCAGCGTGATCAGGATGTCGATCCACCACTCCGGCTCGGCGTACTCCTTGCTCTGAGTGATGCCCAGCGGGTATGTCACGACCACACAGACCACGACCGCCTGCCAACCCCAGAAGGTGAAGGCGGCCAGCTTGTCGGAGAAGAGCCTGACATGGCAGGTGCGCTGGACGATGTAGTAACTGGTCGCGAACAGCGCGCAGCCGCCGAAGGCGAAGATCACCGCGCTGGTGTGCAGCGGCCGTATCCGGCCGTAGGTCAGCCAGGGCAGATCAAAATTCAGCGCCGGCCACGCCAACTGGGCGGCCAGGAAGAGACCAATGCTCATGCCGACGATGCCCCAGACCACCGCCATTACGGTGAACTGGCGCACCACCTTGTCGTTGTACGTAGCCGCTGTTGTTACCGCCCCCATCGCGAAGCACTCCTTGCAAGATGCCGTGCCGGCAAGGATGACTACAGTGTGTGCGGGGACGCTTGATCCGGATCAAGTCGGGGAGAATTCTCAGCCTGGCTGCCTCTTCACGCCGTCGATAGACGTTGCCTACGTCGATGCCGACTACGCCGGTGCGGCTCTGGCCACGCCCAATCGCAAGCTTGCGTGGATCTTCGGCCGTGAACCAGTGATGGACAGTGCGCGCTTCGAAGCGCTGCAACGACAGTTGCCGGGGTCGACGTGGGGAAGATGCGCAAGGTGCCGCAGTTGCCGCCCGAACAGTAAAGCCGTGCGGCGAGCAAAACGACAACGGCCCGCACTAGGCGGGCCGCGGACGTACAGAAGTGGTCGGGGTGAGAGGATTCGAACCTCCGGCCCCCACCTCCCGAAAGTGGTGCTCTACCAGGCTGAGCTACACCCCGACCGAAAGGAGGCGGTCAAGCAGGCCAATATAGCGTGAGGCTGTTTATATGGCAATGCTTCGAGGCGTGCAGGAGTGAGGCGTCTCCTGCGACGCCGCGTTCCACTGCGAGAAAAGCAGTCGGGAGTCGGGAGTAGGGAGTAGAGTCGGGAGTGCGCACGTGGAGCGGTGCGCAGTCTCTGTTCTCAGTGCTGTCGAGAAGCAGATGCCCGCAGAGGCTTCGGCTCGTGCTCTTGCTCTTACTCCCGACTCCCGACTCCCGACTCCCGACTAATGCTTTCCGTATTCCGACTGCCGCGGTAGTTCGCGAGCCGCCAGCCACGCACGCCTCCGGCTACTCCCTTATCACATACTCCTTCCGCGTCGTTTCGATGACCTCCCAGGTGCCGACAAAGCCGGGCCGCAGGATGAAGCTGTCGCCGGCGCGCAGGGTGTGGCTTTCGCCGCCTTCCTCGCTGATCACCGACAGGCCGGAGAGGATCCGGCAGTACTCCCATTCGCTGTACTCGACCCGCCACAGGCCCGGCGTGGACTCCCAGACGCCGGCGTAGAGCCCGTCGCGTTCTTCAACATTCCAGGTGTGAAAGCGCGGCGCGCCGGCGAGCAGGCGCTCTTCCGCGGGGGTCGACTCGTCCATGGCACCGTCGGTATGCAAGCGCAGAAAGTGCATGGGCTTCTCCTGATGGGTTGTTTGATGGTGTGGCTTGCTCATCGACATCCTGCGTGCCGGGCTTCGGATCTTGAGCCCTGCCTTGGCTTTTTACGGGCTACTGGAACTGGCCACTGGAACTGCTCTCCTGGTCGGGAACTCGCCACGCGGCAGCCAGTTCATCCCAGCCGGACTGGCCAAGCTTGCGCAGCGTCTCGATATTGCGCTGGTAGATCGCATCCGGATCGGCGACCTGCTCGAGCGCCTGCTCGATGCTGTCTTCGCGCAGCAGATGGAGGGTGGGGTACGGACTGCGGTTGGTCGCATTGGCGATGTCATCGGGCGGCGCTTCGGCGAATCGGAAGTCGGGGTGGAAACTGGCGATCTGGATCTCACCTTCCAGGTCCAGCGCGCGCAGCAATGCTTCGGCAACTTCCAGGAAATCGTTGAAATCGAGGAAATCTCCCAGCACTTGTGGGTGCACCAGCAGGGTCGTTTCCAGCTGCGCCGGATCGGCATCGCGTAGTCGTTCCAGTTCGGCCTGCAGGTCGACCAGCAGCGCATCAACGTCTTCCGCCTCGCTACGGATGATCCGGATCCGGCCCTCCCGCGCCGGCACGCGCGCGAATGGACAGAGATTAAGACCCAGCACGGCAGCCTCGAGCCAGCGCCGGGTGGCGTGCACGACCGCGTGCGCAGGATCGTCGAACTGTGCGACGGGCGCCGGTTCTGGTTGCGCGGGCGATTCAGCCATGATGAGGTCCGGCGTTAACAGGTTGCGCAGTATCGCGCAGGTGACGCTCTATCAGCGGCGATGCGAGCTCTTGCGGGCGCGATTCAAACTGATGCAGAAGCGGCTCTCGACAACGCCGAATTCTCTTCCGCCAGGGAGTTCACCTCGGGGTCGGGGTCGGAATCGGTATCGGAATCGGTCCTTGCCCGGCGTATCCGACTGCTTCGTGGTGAACCTTGTCGCCATGCCGTCCCAGCGTTGTCAGCATCTGGTCGAGTGCGGCGAGTACTCCCCTGACTGCCCGGTACATGGCTAGTCGTTGATCGCCGAACCCTATGGCGCTCTCGATTCCGACCCCGACCCCGACCCCGACTTCACATTGCTGCATCAGTTTGCATCGCACCCAGCTCTTGCTGTTACTCCCGACTCCCGACTCCCAACTGATTTCCGCCCCCAACTCCCGAGCGCGCAGCCAACGCAATGCTCAACTGGCCGCATCGGCCTCGACCTTGCGGCCATTGCTGATCAGGATGCCGACCGGTCGAAGGGCCTCGTTGTGTCGACACAGGATGCCGAAGCAGGCCAGGAGCGGGCCGGCGAGCAGGAACCCGGTCACGCCCCACAACCAGCCCCACAGCATCAGCCAGACGAACACCACGGTCGGATCCAGCGCCAGCCTGCGGCCCAGCACCGTCGGTGTCACGAACTGTCCCTCGATGGTATTGAGCAACAGGAAGACGCCCGGCACGGCCAGTGCTGCGCTGATGCTCTCAAAAGCACTGAAACCGACCAGTGTCAGCAGGACCAGCATGATGACCGGGCCGACGTAGGGAATGAAGTTGAACAGGAAGGTGACTGCGCCCCAGAGCAGCGGATTGGGCACACCCATCAAGTAAAGACTCAGCGTGACCGCCAGCGCCAGTACGAAATTGATCAAGCTGACCATCATCAGATAGCGGGATACTTCTTCCTGCACGTCGCGGGCGATTGCCACAACCCGCTTCTTGTCCGTCAGCAGCGGAGCCACCTCGACCATCCGCCGCAGGAAGCCATTACCCGAGGACAGGAAAAAGTACACCAGCAACAGCACCGCACCTAGCGTGCCCAGCACGCGTGGGACGTTCACCGCCACATTGTCGAGAAATCCGGATTCGATCGCGACGACGGTGTGTGGCTTGGAGGGGCGGGTCAGCTCGTCGATCGTTTCGCTGGCTTCGCGCGCCTTGCGCATCGGCTCTTCCAGGCTCAGAAAGCGCTGCTGCAGGGTCGCCACGGTTGCCGGCGTGGCATCGATCCATTTCCTCGCCGGTTCGCTGAGCCGCATGACACCCCACGCCATCGCGGCCACCACCAGTGCAATCACGATCAGGCTGCCCAGTGGACGCGGGAGCTTCAGATGATCTCCGAGCAGGGTCACCAGCGGCGACAGCAGCAGCGAAAGCAGCAGCGCCAATACGATGGGGGCCAGAATGGACTTGGCGATGTAGCACACGCCAAG
>JBGTIE010000224.1:0-4449 GCA_041745855.1 Lysobacterales bacterium
GCATCGCCCGGCAGCGTGGCTGTGCACGGTCGCGCAGCGCCTGCTGCTGGACCGGCAGCGACGTCAGCGCGAGCGACCGCTGGATGTGGAACTGGCTGCCACGCTGCGTGATCCGGGCCCGGAACCCGCGCAACAGTTGCAGCAGACACAGGAGAAGGCCAGCGCGGTCGGCGATGATCGCCTGCGCCTGTTGTTCCAGGTCTGCCATCCAGCGCTCGCGCATGAGGCGAGCATGGCGCTGGCATTGAAGGTGATTGGCGGCTTGAGCACGCGCGAGATCGCCCGCGCCTTTCTGCTTGGCGACGCCAGCGCCGCGCAGCGCGTCGTGCGCGCGAAACAGAAGATTCGGCAGGCCGGGATACCATTCGCGATGCCGCAAGCCGCGGACCTCCCTGGCCGCATCGACGGCGTGATGCAAGTGATCTACCTGATCTTCAACGAGGGCTATGCCGCGACCGAAGGCGTCGACCTGATCCGCCCGGATCTGTGCCGTGAGGCAATCCGCCTGGCCGGGCTGCTGGTCGAACTGTTGCCCCGCGAGGCCGAGCCGCTCGGCCTGTTGGCCCTGCTGGAGCTTACCGATGCGCGGCGCGCCGCACGGCTGGCCGACAACGGTGTCTTGCTCACCCTGGATGCGCAGGACCGCAATCTTTGGGACCGAACGCAAATCGCCAGTGGCGAAGCCCTGCTGGCGCGCGCGCGCAAACTGCGCGCTCCCGGCCCATACCAGATCCAGGCGGCGATCGCCGCGCTGCATGCCGATGCCCCCAGCAACCAGGCGACCGACTGGACGCAGATCCTGGCCCTCTACCGGCGCCTGTTGCGGATGACGCCGAACCCGGTAGTGGAGCTGAACGCCGCGATTGCCCTGAGTATGTTGGCCGGGCCTGCGGTCGGACTGGAATGGCTGGACCGACTGCAGGCACAAGGATTGCTGACCAACTTCCATCTACTTCCGGCAAGTCGCGCGGCACTGCTCGCTCAACTGGGCAAGAGGCGCCAGGCTGCTGCCGCCTATGACGCGGCGATCACGCTGGTGCGCAATCCGGCCGAACGACGCTTCCTGGTCCAGCGGCGCGAGCAGCTTGGCGCGTGCCATGCAGCGATTGCCGCGCCGAACTGAGTACACACTGTTGTTGCGCCCGCTCAGCGTTGAACCGCATAGCGCGTTAGATTCGGGATTGCTGTCGGGATGAATCGGAAGCCCATTGTGGCTTGAAGGCCAAGAGCGCGCATGGGGTTGGCGTGCTTCGGGAGACCAAGGGCGTCGCTCACTTCCTAAGGTGCGGGGTCACCGGGCTGAAAGCCTTCTCCTTCGGGCGAATGAAAGAAGGCCTTCTCGCCCGGTGACCTTACGCGCGTCGGTGTGCGGCCGACGTAACTAGCAGACGCAAGTCGCTGCAAAGTTCTCTCAGAAACACCTCATCGATCGAGAATCTGCCAACTGCGTCCCATGATCCGGCCCTGCGATCCGCGCGCAGGGACAACGCTCAGCCTTCGAAATCGCCGCCAAACAGGTCGTTGGGTTCGAAGGCGCTCTTGTACAGTGTGTCGGCCATCAGTTGCTGCGGCGGCTGATTGCCAAGTTGCTCGTCACCGATCGGCGCGGCCGGCGCCAGCACCATCAGCGCCGCGGCCAGTCCGGCCCCGGCGATACCCGCAAACGCCCATCCATCCAGAGCAAACCAGCGACGGCGGGTGTTGCCTTCGATCCGGCTTGCCAGAGCGTCGGCGGCCGACTCCATCGCCAGGCTCGCGCGCAGCGCGCGCAGCGTGGCCGGCTCATCCAGCAGGCGATCGATGATCTGGCCACGCGTGGCGCCGTCGATGCGCCCGCCCATCAAGCGGGCGGCGTCTGCACTGGCGGGGTCTATCCGTTGGTCCATCACTACTCTCCGTCATTGCCTGCAGTCAAACTCTGGCGCAATTCCGCGAGTGTTCGATACAGCAGGTTGCGCACTTTTGCTTCGGTCCAGTCCAGCAAGCGAGCGCTCTCCAGCGTGGAAAAGCCCGCCAGGTACAAACGCACCACTCGCCTCGTCTCGTCTGCGTAAACCCCCAAGGCCTGCTCGATGCGTTCGACCTCCTGCCTCGAAGCCGTCCAACGGGCCGGATCTTCCTCCGATCCTTCCGACGAGCCCCCTTTTGGAAACTCGTCCAGCACCGTCAAGGCTTCCCGCGGCAGCTGGTCGCCACGGCTGTTGGCCCGTCGCAACGCATCAATGGTGACACTCATCACCGTCTGTTTTATCCAGGACGCAGGTTGGCGGATTTCTCTCTCAGCGCCGAGCGCCCGCCACAGCCGGATGTGGGCTTCCTGCTCCAGGTCGTCCAGATCGGCCATCGGCAGATTCGGCTGGGAGCGCCGCAGGGTCTGCCGCAGCTGCTGGCCGTACTGTTTCAGCCAGTCCTGCAGCCGCCGATCGGCCACTCAGGTCGCCGGTGGGCTGGCAGTGGCGCTCGCGCCAAGGATCGAACGCACCAGCGCGCTGATTGCCTCCTTGCTGCCACTGACCTGGATCTGGCGCTCGCGCAGCAGTTCGCTCATCAAGGTAACCGAGTACTCCAGCCCGGCGTTGTTGCCCTCCTCGTCAAGCTTGGCGAAGGACTCTATCTTGCCGACGTGGATGATGCGATTGGCATCCAGAAAGGTGCCGTTCGGTAACTTGACCCAGCGTTGCATGGGGGACACCTCGACTGAGAGCGGAATGGGATTATTGACGGCGAAGGCGGGGGGACTCAAGCCGTCTTCCAGGGCCCAGGGCTCAGGGCCCAGGGCCCAGTAGAGCTTCGGCAGTCCAACTGGGCCCTGGGCCCTATGCCCTGGGCCCTCGAAGCTTGGTTACGGACTCTGACTCCGGCTTCGTTCCGATCTTCGGGCATGCGCCGGTGCTTGCTACCCACACACCCGACCTGTTATCAACTGGACGTCGTAGTATTGGCAGTCTGGTCGAAATCGCCGGACCCTTGTCGCCGTGTCACCGCGTTCGGGAGGGAACGTGACTGTCATTGCCCGCTTCGAAATCGAGTACCGCGCCTACCTGGATGCCGAAGGGCAGCCACTGGGCCCCGACCTGCCCGCGTTCGCCGAGCAGCGCGAGGAGGTGCTGAAACTGTACAAGTTGATGAGCTACGTGCGGGTCTTCGATGGCAAGGCGGTGGCCTTGCAGCGCACCGGCAAGCTGGGCACCTATGCGTCCTGTCTGGGCCATGAGGCGGCGCACGTCGCGATCGGCTCGGCGATGCAAGCCGACGATGTGTTCGCGCCGATGTACCGCGAATACGGCGCGCAGATTTATCGCGGCGTGAAGCCGCGCGAGATCCTGCTCTATTGGGGCGGCGACGAGCGTGGCAATGATTTTGCCGATCAGCCGCACGACTTTCCCTGGTGCGTGCCGATCTCGACCCAGTGCCTGTATGCCGCCGGCGCGGCGATGGCTTTCAAGATTCGCAATGAACCCAGAGTAGCAGTCAGCGTCTGCGGCGACGGCGGCACCTCCAAGGCGGATTTCTACGGCGCCCTCAATGTCGCAGGCGCGCAGCGACTGCCGCTGGTGCTGGTGGTGGTCAACAACCAGTGGGCGATCAGCGTGCCCCGCAGCCTGCAGAGTGGCGCCGAGACACTGGCGCAGAAGGCCATCGCCGGCGGCATCCCCGGTATCCAGGTCGATGGCAATGACCTGTTCGCGGTGCGCGAAGCGATGGACGAGGCGCTCGCCCGCGCCCGCGCCGGCGAAGGCGCGACCCTGATCGAGGCGGTCACCTATCGCTTGTCCGACCACACCACCGCCGACGACGCCCGCCGCTACCGGCCACAAGGTGAAGTCGACGAAGCACAGGCGCGCGAACCGCTCAAGCGCATGCGCAACTGGCTGACCGAGCGCGGTTGGTGGGACGAGGCGAAGGAAACGGCCTGGCTGGCGCAGTGCCGCAGCGAGATCGATGTCGAGGTCGAGGCCTATCTGTCCACGCCCAAGCAATCTATCGCCACGATGTTCGATTTCGTCTACGCCGAAACCCCGGACGAGTTGATCAAGCAGCGTACCGAGGCCGAGGCGCACGCGGCGGGAGGCGCGCGCTGATGGCGGCGATCACGCTGATCGAGGCGATCACCCAGGCACTGGCCTATGAAATGGGCCACGATCCGTCGGTGGTCGTGCTGGGCGAGGATGTGGGCGTCAACGGCGGCGTATTCCGCGCCACGGTCGGTCTGCAACAACGCTTTGGTATCGAGCGGGTGATCGACACGCCGCTGGACGAAACCACCATTGCCGGACTCACCGTCGGATTGGCGGCGCAAGGCATGCGGCCGATCGCCGAGGCGCAGTTCGAGGGTTTCATCTACCCGATGATCGACCACATCGCCTGCCATGCCACCCGCCTGCGCCATCGTACCCGCGGCCGGCTGAGCTGCCCGATGGTCCTGCGCGCGCCCTGGGGCGGCGGCAT
>JBGTIE010000225.1:0-3478 GCA_041745855.1 Lysobacterales bacterium
TGAGCCGTCGCGCAGGTTGGCGTGAACGACCACCGGCGCCGCGAAGATGCGGGCCAGCTCCAGCGTGGCCGGGTCGCTCAGGTCGGCGCGGATCTGCGGCAGATTCGAGCGATGGATCGCGGCCGAGTGCAGGTCGATTCCGTACTGACTACGCCGGACCACTTCGGTCATGAACAAATGCGCCAGCTGCGACGCCAGCGAGCCTTGCGACGAGCCGGGAAAGACCCGATTCAGATCGCGCCGATCGGGCAGATAGCGCGAATGACCGATGAAGCCGAAGGCGTTGACGATCGGCACTGCCAGCAGCGTGCCGGTCATCCGCTTAAGCGCGGCGACCTTGAGCACCCGCCGCACCACCTCCACCCCGGTGATCTCGTCACCGTGGATGGCAGCGCTCAGGAACAGCGTCGGACCAGACCGCCGACCGTGCACCACATGCACCGGCAGGGTCACCGGGACATGGTTGGACAACACGCTCATCGGCAGCTCGATCGTGCGCCGCTCGCCCGGCTGCAGCCGCTGCCCTCCAAATTCGAATGCCGCTCTGGCCATGCCGAGGTCCTGCTAGTCCTGCTTGTCCAGTTCCTCGTCGATACGCGCCTTGCCCTCCATGACCTGTCCCTCCACAGCCTTGGCCTTCTCCAGCGCAGCATTCGGCGCCGGTGGGGGCGGCGGAGGCGCGCTGTCACTGCAGGCGACCAGCAACAAGGCAAGACCGATCAAAAGCAGGCTCAGCAGGAAACGCGACATTGCAGAACTCCGTGCACGAGAAGCGGCCTGCAGCTTAGCCGCATTCGGCCGGGGGAGACAGCACGCGCCGCGCCGCTCTACTGGGCCCTGGGCCCTGAGCCCTGGGCCCTGCTCTTCTGACCCTCAGCCCTCAGCCCCGCTCCCCACTCACTCCCGCGCCGCCTCCCGCTCCAGCACCGCCACCGTGTTATCGAACAGGCGCTGCGCTTCTTCCTGATCGGCGCCTATCGAGACCAGGCCGAGCTTGCCGAACTCGCTCAGCGCGCCGATCAGGTTGAAGACCACGCCGATCTGGCGGGTGTTGTCGAAATGCAGGCCGTGCTCGACCAGGATGTCAATCAGATCCTCGGGCACCAGGCGGCGGAATTCAGGGCGGACCAGGTTGTCGCTGGCGACATAGCAGCGCGGCTGGCCTAACGGGGTCAGGAACTCGCCCGCTGCCTCGTCGTAGCGACCGGCGGTGAGGAACTGCAGCATCTGGTAGGGCAAGGTGGTACCGCCCTTGCGCAGGTTGATCTCGATCGCATAGTGATGCCAGCAGCCCTCTTCCCGGACACTGACGAAATCGACTGCCATCCGGCCCAGCACGCCCTCTGCCCGCAGGACCTCGCCGATCCGTCGTCCGGCTTCCATGAGCTCACGTCTATAAACCGCATCGGCCGGGAAATGGCTGCCCAGGAAGACCTGCTCGTCGCAGCCGCCCAGCACCTGATCGTGGGTGCTGATCAGCTCGAGCTGGGCCAGCGGATTGATACGCAGCTGCACACTGGGCGAGCGCTTGGGATCCCCTTCGACGAAGGCCTCGATGATGCCGCCCATCTCGTCGAACTTGCGATAAAAGCCTTGCGCCGACAAGTCCTCGGCGACCGGGCGGGTGCGCGCCTCCAGACTGTCCCCCAGCGCCACGGCAAGTCCTGACCCGACGTCCAGCTCGCGCATATCGACCAGCGCATTGCCCTCGCCGGAGAAGCCTTCCTCCAGTTTGACCACCGCGCGCCGAAGTTCGGGTTGGCGGGTCTTGAGGGCCGCCAACGCGACCACTACCTCGCCCCGGCAGCTCAGGTTTTCAGCACCGTCCGGCAGGTCCACGCCGGCGCGTCGAATGGCCTCACGCGAGCCACTCTTGGTGCCCCAGTGGCTCAGCGCCGGGTCGCAGGCATACAGCGGAATGCCCAACCGCACCGCGAGCGACACCTCCGCCGCACTCGCATTGAAACAGGACAGATGGGCGGTGGACGGATCTCCGACCGCCTCGCGGATCCGCTGCAGCAGCCGCGGCCGCTCCAGCAGCTTCTCGGTCAGCGAACGGGCCGAGCCGTCATAGGTGCTGAGTAGTCGCAAGCGCTTGCGCGCATGCCCGCCCGGAATGCCGGTGAGCAGATTCAGGTAGTAGTCGACGATCGCCGGCGCCAGCGGCTGACTGGTCACGAAGACCACCCGGGTGCGTGGCAGTCGCAACAACATCAGCATCGACAGCAGGCGTTCCTCGTAATGGCGAACACCGCTCACCCGCGCCAGCGTGTCGGTGTCCAGACTCAAGCCCGGCACCACCACGACCGTGCGTTCGGCCGCCGGGTCGCCAAAGACTTCCCGGAACAACACCGGCAGCCGCGCCTGCAGCGCCTGAAACAGCGCCCGTTCCTCACTGCTGCCGCGAACTGGCCAGAGCGCTTCGGTCATGAGCGGGAGTGTAGCTGACGGGCGAGGGCTGAGGGCTGAGGGGTGAGGGGTGAGGCTGCGGGTGAGGATGAGGGCTGAGGTTGAGGACGCGCCCCTCGTAGGCCGGTCCCTCGCGCCCGCCAAGCTACGGTCTTCACCCCGCAACAGCCAGCGCGAGGCGGCCGGCGCTCCTGGTCAACCGTCAGCGACCCGTCGTTGCTCGCTGCCACAAGCATCCAAAGCGATGCGGAGCATCGCACTCCAAAGTGCCCAGCGCCCTTCCAACCAGAGCGCCGTATACCAGATTGCGGCGCTCCACTTTGGAGTGCGGCGCTCTGCGCCGCTTTGGATGTTCTTCCAGCCCCCGTCCGAGCCTCGTACCCGAGTAGCTGCTATTCGGAGAACTCGCTGATCGAGCCGAAGCTGGGACACACGGGTGCCGAAGCTGGGACACTAAGCCGATTCCACGCCATCTGCCGGCAAAGGCTGACGAACATTGCAGCCATCGGCTTACAGACAACGACGCCTACCCGCCCCAAGCTGTCCGCATGACTACCGCCCGCTCCGCCATCGTACCGCCCGGCTCCAACGGCTACTACCACTGCGTCTCGCGCTGTGTCCGCCGGTCGTTCCTGTGTGGCGACGACAAACTGACTGGACGCAACTTCGACCACCGCCGCGAATGGATCGTCGAGCGGATGAACGAGTTGGCGCAGATCTACGCGGTGCGGGTGCTGGCCTTCTCGGCGATGAGCAACCACATGCACCTGGCGCTGCAGTTCGACCCAACGTGGGTCGAAGCCCGGAGCGATCAGGAAGTCGCCGAACGCTGGAACCGCCTGTTCAACAAAGCGAAGATGACCGAGGCGCAGCAGGCCGAGCGCATCAAGGCTTGGCTGGTGCAGGACGGCAAGATCGCCAACATGCGCGAACGCTTGGCGTCGGTCAGCGAGGCCCTTGTAGGCCGTTGTACCCGATCGGCGTTGAGACTCGGGAGAACGACGCACAGCCGCATCCGATCGGGTTCAGCGGCGCTCTTGCTCCGGGATGAACGAGGCGACCGTGCGCA
>JBGTIE010000226.1:0-3634 GCA_041745855.1 Lysobacterales bacterium
CGCGGTGGTGACCCAGGTGCTGCCGGACTCGGCCGCGGCCAGGGCCGGTATCGAGGCCGGTGACGTGATCACCGCGCTCGACGGCAAGCCGGTGCGCTCGGCGGCCGAACTGGAGAACATCGAAGGTCTGCTCCCAATGGAGCGAAACCTGAGCGCCGATTTGCTGCGCGAAGGCAAGTCGCTGCGCCGAAGCTTCCGACTCGACGCGTCCAGCGTAACCCGTGTGCGGGGCGCCGAGCTGGATCCGCGGCTGGCCGGAACCGTCCTGTCCGAGTTGCCGATGAACCTGCGCCAGCGCGGGGTCAGCGGGGTTCAGCTGAGCGATGTCGAGAGCGACAGCCGGGCGGCCCTGAACGGACTGGCCGCCGGCGACCTGATCGTTGCGGTCAATCGTGTGGAAGCGAACAATCTGGCCCAGCTGCGGGTGCTGATAGAGCGCGCTGGCGACGGCGCCCTGATGCTGACGATCTACCGCGGCCGCCGCGCCTATCTGGTGCCGTTGCGATGAGGCTTTCGCATACCAATGAACACGCACGGGCCGCCGACTATTTCGGCGGAAAGCTTGCGCCTGCCAACCTGAGGCCATCTGCCATGCACTCACGCTACGTCCTGCCCGCCGCGCTGACCGCCCTGCTGCTGAGCCTGCCCGCCAGCGCGATCGAGGTCGACCAGCCGTGGGCACGTGCCACACCGCCAGGCTCGACCCTGTCGGCGGCCTTCATGACACTGACCAGCAGCGCCGATCAGAGCGACCGACTGCTGGAAGCGAGCTCCCCCAGCGCCGGCCGGGTCGAAATCCACGAGACACGGATGGTCGGCGACGTGATGCAGATGCGCCAGATCGAACAAGGCCTCTCCATCGATGCCGGCAGTACGGTCACGCTGGAGCCGGGCGGCTTGCACCTGATGCTGCTGGACCTGCGCGCACCGCTGCTGGCGGGCGAGTCGCTGCCGTTGACGCTGCGCTTCGAGCACGCCGGCGAGATCGTCGTCGACGTTTCGATACGTGCACCGGGCGAGCAGGATGCGGCGGAGGATGGGCATGAGCATCATCACCACTAGGGCTGAGGGCTGAGGGCTGAGGGTCAGAAGAGCGAGGGCACAGGGCTCAGGGCCCAGGGCCCAGAGCGCCGCTTCAATGGAGCCCCGAGTTGTACTCGGGAAATGGGCCCAGAAGAGCTTCGGCCTTGCGCGCAGGATGTCGGTGAGCTCCGCGAACCGCATCAATGCAGGGCCTAGGGCACAGGGCCCAGGGCCCAGAGCGCCGCTTCAATGGAACCCCGAGTTGTGCTCGGGAATGGACTAGCAAGTGTTTCGATCGTCTGCTCTCCCAAAAGCAAAGCGGCGCCAGGTCGCCGCACTCCAAATGGTGCCGCACGGCGCACATTTGGAGTGCGCTGGCCTGACAGCGCTTTGCTTTCAAACAGTTCCTGTTGCCAGTTCCAGTAGCCAGTTGCGAGCAATAGCCTCAGCCCCCGCCGAACGGAATAGAATTTCCCGGATGTCTTCTCATCCCACCGCACCGATCGCCGCGATCACGCTCGACCTGGACGATACGCTGTGGCCGATCGCGCCGGCCATTGCGGCGGCGGACCAGGCCTTGATCGACTGGTTCGCCGAGCATTGCCCGGCCGCCGCGACGCAGTGGCCGCTGGCGCGAATGCATGCGTTGCGCGAGGAGCTGTGGCTCAGTCAGCCGGAACTGGGGCACGACTACACTCGCCTGCGGATGATTGCCATCGAGCGGATGCTGAGCCCGCACGGGCTGGGGCCGGATGCGGTGGACAACGCTTTTGAAGCATTCTATGCCGCGCGCAACCGGGTCGAACTGTTCCCCGAAGCCCGCGCCGTACTGGAACGCCTCGCCGGACGCTTTCCGCTGCTGGCGCTCAGCAACGGCAACGCCTGTCTGCGCCGGATCGGCATCGACCACCTGTTCCACAGCGCGGTGCATGCGCGCGAGGTCGGCGTGGGCAAGCCCGAACGCGCGATCTTCCATCACGCCTGCGCCTGTGCCGGCATGGACCCGTCACGCGTGCTGCATGTCGGCGACCACCCGATGCAGGACGTCCAGGGCGCGCTCGATGCCGGACTGCAGGCCGCCTGGATCGACCGCGGCCTGCACAGCTGGCCCGATCGACCCGAGGCGGTGCATCGATTTGCCGATTTGAGCACGCTGGAGACGTGGCTGGAGGGGTGAGGCAAGCGAGACAAGGCCTCTCGGGGTCGGAATCGCTATCGGAATCGGAATCGATCTCTTGCTTCGCGTCGTACTGGGCGTAAGCCGGAATGCCTACGCTGGCAGAAATCAGAGCAGGCCCTGGATGTCCTCGCTGAGCAACTGGCCACCGAGGCTGGTTGCCAGCGCGGGCTGGTCGGCCTCCAGCGTGATGCCAATCAGATCGGACAGGTCGATTCGAGGTGGGCGCTGGCCCGTCGGAGCAAAGCCGATCGGCACGTAGATCTCACCGCGTGCCGGTAGTCCATCGATCAGCAACGGATCAAAGCGCCAATCCCTGGCCGCCTTCAGCGCCGCATTGCTGAACTGCTCGTTGGTGGCATCGACTGCGCTGCGTTCCAGCACGCGACCGTCCTCACCGACAAGCAGCTTCACGACCGCGTAACCGGCCCGACCGGCGCGCAACTCCCTTGTCGGATAGCGCGGCGGGGTGGTCTGTATGGCGTGCAGGTTGGTCCCGGCCGCACGGATCAGGAAGCGCAGCTTGTCGTCTGCGTCCTCGATCAGCAGTTCCACAAAAAGATTGACCGTAGCCGCGCTGGCAACGCCGTTGGCAAGCACCGGCGAGAATTGCCATTGCGAGATGCGCTCGCGCAGCGGGGCTTCCAACTGCGCAGGCAATTCGTCGCGGAAGCGCAGTTCCGTGACCCTGCCATGCACATCCAGATCCAACCCCGCGTTTACCCGCCAGATACGGTCCGCATGAGCAGTGGCGGTCGTGAGCAGGAACAACAGGGCAATGACGATTCGCAGCATTGAGGGCTCCGGAAGCGGGTGTATATGTGACAAAACACTAACTTCCTCGCACCGATCAGGCAAGTTGATATCCAAAAGCAAAGCGGCGCCAGGTCGCCGCACTCCAAATGGTGCCGCACACCGCGCACATTTGGAGTGCGCTAGCCTGACAGCGCTTTGAGCAGTTCCTGTGGCCAGTCGAAGAGCAACAGCGGCCAGGACATCCTACGGCGCACAACCGGAGCTGCTCTGGGTCCTTTTCCCGAGTGCAACTCGGGGTTCCGTTGATGCGGTTCGCTGAGCTCACCGACATCCTACGGCGCACGACCGCAGTTGTTCTGGGTCCTTACCCGAGTACAACTCGGGGTTCCATTGAAGCGGCTCTCTGGGCCCTGGGCCCTGAGCCCTGGGCCCTGCTCTTCTGACCCCTCAGCCCTCAGCCCTCAGCCCTGATTCGAGGCTCTTCTGACCCCTCAGCCCTCAACCCTCAGCCCTGGTTCGACAAGCCCTCGCATCAACAGATCGCCACGCTGCACGGCAAGCAGACTAGAATCACCCCACCCGCACTCCAGGCTCGATCATGACCCGACTCGTTGCCGCGACCGAATCCGCCTGCCCGGTTCATCTGGTAGCGGCCGCCGAACTCGACAGCTGGCTGGG
>JBGTIE010000227.1:0-4714 GCA_041745855.1 Lysobacterales bacterium
CCGCCTCCGTCGACCCCGCCCAGGCGCTCCGAGCCGAATAGCCGGCCCTGCCCAGCCGCCGGAGTCACCCGGCGCCGCCCCCGGAACGAGTAGTCCCGGCGCGGAACACATCGCCGAAAATGTCCCTGACACCTTTTTGAAGCTCAGGCGAGCACCCGCAATCCGCGGACGCTGCTGAAGTCGCGATCATGCGTCACCAATGCATCGGCATTGATCGCCAGGGCGCTGGCGAGCTGGATGGCATCCGGGAGCTTCAGGCCGTAGGTTCCGCGAAGCCGTGCTGCGCTTTCGGCGATCCCGCTGGTGAAATCGACCACCTGCCAGGCGTCCAGGACGGCGCGGTAGCGGCGGGCGAGTGCCTCTTCGCCGGCCCTGAGCGGGCCGGTCAGCACTTCGGCGATGGTGATCGTACTTACGGCAAGCACCAGTTCGCCCAGCGCGTGGCGCTCGAACATCGGCGCGAAGCGCTCGGCGAAACGCGTGTTGCCTTCCAGCGTGTAGATGATCGGCGCGCTGTCCACCAGCAGCAAGGCGCCCGCCGGCAGCGTGGCGGCATTCAGCGCTTCCATTCGTCGCGCAGTTCGGCGATGGCCTTGCCGCTGTCGGTACCCCACAGAGCGCGTCCGCTGCCGGCAAGCGTCAGCAGCGAAACCGGCCTGTCCGGCTTGAGTGCGGCAACCGGAACCACCGCCGCGACCTGACGGCCATGACGCGTGATCACGGTCGCGCGGCCAGCGGCCGCCGCATCGAGGATGGCGGGGAGCTGCTGCCGGGCTTCTTCGGCGCCCTTGGAGGGGAGGCTGTTGGATCGCTTCATGTCCGGACTGTACGGACCGTACGGTAGGCTGTCAAGGCCGGCGAGAAACCGGGAGAAACCAAACCGGGGTCAGAGTGAAGTTATCCGAGGGGAGCGGGAAACGCCAGATGAAACCGAAGCCATGCGCCGGCACCTGCAGCCCGCTTTCCACTCCATGTTTCGAGCGGGAATCTTGGGTCAATTACCCGTTCTATTCATCTTCTGCTTCGTCCAGCTCGGCCTCTGCTTCCGCCAGCTCCGCCTCTGCAAGTTCAAGCTCGGCCTCAGCCAGCTCGGCCTCTGCTTCGCCCAGCTCCGCCTCTGCAAGATCAAGCTCGGCCTCAGCCAGCTCGGCCTCTGCAGCCGCCACCTCAGCCTCAGCCTGCGCCAAGTCCGCTTCATCGTCGGCGTACAGCGGCGTGGCCAAGCCGAGACAGAGGGTCGCTGCGCAGGACGCTTTCAAAATGATGTTCATCACTGGACCCTTTGCGTGATTGGGAGGAAGCCTGCTGACGCTAGTCCGATCGCTGGTGACTTGTCAAAGGAATCTGCAAAAGGTGTCAGGGACATTTTCGCTTGGCCGCTGCCTGGCGCGCCCTGGTGATTCTGGCCATCCCCGCGGATAAAACCAAAGCCATTCGCGGGTACTTGCAGCAGCACGCTTTCGGGCCCGACCGCTTCCGCCAAGCGATCGAAGCCAAACCAGGGCGCCCCTGCGGCCCCCGCCGTATCGGCCGCCCACCAAAAGCTCACGTCCCACCCCACCCCACCCCGGAACTGCACTCTGACCCCGGTTTTCACCATCGTGCATGACGCTACGCAGGATCAACGCATCCCTCGACTCACCGTTGACCCACCGGTTGCAGCTTCACCAGCGCATTGCCAAGCCCGGACAGGTAGATCGGCCCACCCTCGGTCGAGAGGATCATGCCGGTGATGAGTCCCGGCAAGGGCGACCACATGCCGGGTCCGATCAGCTCCAGACGCGGTTCGCCGCTTTCGCTGCGGCGCTTCCATTCGACCATGAGTTGCGCGTGCTCGGCAGTCTGTGGATGGAAGGCAGTGGACCATTCGCCCGAGTCGGGATCGACAACCAGCAGCGCATTGGCAATCGGCGAGGTAACCCATAGGCGGCCAGAAGCATCCAGCTCGATATTGTCCGGTGCCAGCAGCTCGGCCACCACGCGACGGCCCGTGAGTGCGCCGGTCGCCACGTCCAGGCGATAGCCGATGATGCGATCGGCCATGGTCTCGGCCACATAGATCTGTCCGCGGACTTCATCGATGGCCAGGCCATTGGCGAACTCAAGCCTGGACACCTTGCGCTCCGCAACCGGGCTTGGCATGTCACCAGCCGCCGGCGCGACGCGGAACAGCGCGCCGTCGGTCGGCAGCGTGTCGACGGCCGCGAACATCCGTGCTTCGGAGTCGGGGCCGCTGTTCTGCGTCGATTGGGTGAACCAGAGGGCACCGCTGCTGTCGCGACGGGCCGAGTTGGCGCCGAACGCATGCTGGTGGACCCGTTCCACCTGCTCATTGCTGCTGTTGATGCGGTAGATCGCCCCGGTAAAGATGTCGGCCACCAGCACGTGAATCCCGTCCGGTTCCAGCGCCACGCCGTTGGGGCCGGCGCTGCGCAGCGGCGGCTCATGCACATAGCCGGTTGCGCTGAAATCACCGAAAGGACGCTTCTTCCCGTCCGGGCTCAGCGCAACCAGGCCATGAACCTGATCGGCCACCAGCATCGTGCCATCGCCGAGGATGACGCCATCCTCGGGACGCACGAGCGAACGGTCGGCGGGGAACAGCGCGACCTGCTCGAACCGCTGAACAGGCAACTGCTGTTGCTTGGCAGCGACGTAAGGGGTGAGCAGCGTTGCGAGTACGGAAAGTGCAAGACCGATTCGCTTCATGGTCGAGGGCTCCGGTTGCGGTTGATGCTTGCTTTTGGCGGCAGCGTTGGCCTTAAACGGTCAAGGTCAGTCCGCCATCTGGTGTCAACGTGGTGCCGGTGATATAGCTGGCGGCATCCGAGCACAGGAAGACGATGGCTTGCGCGATTTCCTGCGGCTGGCCCGCGCGGCGAAGGTGGACGCTTGGGAGCACCCCCTGGTCGTAGACTTGGTCGCCCAGCGCCCTTCGCGCCCGCTGGTGCATTGGCGTGTCGACGATGCCCGGGCACACCAGGTTGACGCGGATACCCTGTGCCGCCAGCTCTGCCGATACGCTGGTTGTTAGCCCGATCAGTCCGTGCTTCGAGGTGCAATAGGCTGAGCCCGTCGGGAACCCGAGAAAGGAGTTGACCGACCCGACATTGACGATGGCACCGCCATTGCCGGTGGCGAGCATGGCGCGCGCCTGGTGCTTCATGCACAGGAAGGTGCCCGTGAGGTTGATGCCGAGGACGCGGTCCCATTCCTCGTCGGGCAGATCCGTGATGCCGGCCCACTGCCCCTCGATGCCGGCGTTGTTTACGGCGTAGTCCAGACGGCCGAATGTCGCTAGCGCGTGCGCCACCATTCGCTCAACCTCCGCAGCCAAGGACACATCGGTTTGAATCGCACTTGCCTCTCCGCCTCGCGCTTCGATCTCGGCGACCAGCGAGTCCAGCTCATCCTTTCGTCGTGCCGCCACCACCAGCCTGGCACCCTCGGCAGCGAATGCCTCGGCAGTGGCTCGGCCGATCCCGCTACTTGCGCCGGTGATCAGTGCGACCTTTTCCTTCATGTCTGACATCAGCGGTCCCCTTCGGTTGGGTGCAGCCGTGAAACGGTCAGTCCCGCGGGCTCACTCTGGATGCATGAAAAACACCTTGCTCATGATCTGCCAGCGGCCGTCGATCCTGACCAGGGTGAAGAAGTCGGTGAAGCGGTGGCCGGTCCAGTTGTCGATCTCGATGCGCACGGAGGCGGCGGTGCCTTCGATGTCGATGCGCAGATCGCCCGCCTTGACGTCTACTGCGGCACCGTTGCCGTCATGCCACTCATAGAAGCCCGCGATCGGGCTCGCGAACAGGTCGGGGCCGACGTGGCCGCAGATCGTCGCCAACTCGTGGAAGATCGGCCGGATGTGGTCGCTGCTGCCGGTGCGGGCGCCATCGATGTAGGTTTGCATCAGGGCCTCGATCTGCTGCACGTCTGATCGTTCGGTAGATTCGTTCATCGACTTCTTTCCTTGGGCATTGGGTGATGGAGGGCGAGTGATTGACGAAGTCTTGAATGGTCTCGAGAATCAGCTTGCAACCCCCTCTCCCGCTGGCGGGAAAGGGTTGGGGTGAGGGTGGCGCTCGGTCTCGGCTGAGCTTTGGCTAGATTCGGGATCGCAGCTGCTCATGAGTTCGATATGTCTGCCGCAATCCGCCACTTGCCCTCGATCTTTCGCCAAAGCAGCGAGGCGTAGCCGCCGAACATTCGATTGCCTTCTGCATCGAAAACCTCATAGCGCTGAATCTCGACGAAGGCGTCCGCAGCAAGTGGAACGACCTTCAGCACTTCGAGCACCGCGTCACGCGCCGGGCTTTCCAGCACACTGTTCCAGTAGGCGGCAAGGGCAACGCGGTCGGCGAGCAGGGAGTCGCCCGAGGGCGAGTACAGGGCATCCTCGGCAAACAGCGCCACCACTTTGGTCATGTCGCCGCTCTGGATGCCGGCCAGAATGACCTCGGTGCGGTTCTGCAGGACGCCGGCCAGGTCTTCAGAAACGTTCATCAGGCATGTCCTCTCAGTGTGCTTGGGTCATTTCGCGGTGCGCTTCGCAAACAGGGGCTGCCGCCATCCGAGTCCCGTCCTGTCAGAGCAGCGCGCTGACCGCGCCGCGGATCGGCGAGACCGGTCCATCGACCTTTCTGATCCGGAAGTCTTCGAGCTTTGCCCCGTCGCGAATTGCAGCCAGCCACTCCTCGGGATCGAACTCGACGCC
>JBGTIE010000228.1:0-5024 GCA_041745855.1 Lysobacterales bacterium
CGACGCCAAGCTGGCGCCCTTTCCGGAAACCGCGGTCGGCGCATCGATGCTCGACGCCCACTTGGGGCTGGGCCTGCGTCTGGTCATGCGCGGCGATCTGTCGCTGGCGTGCTGGATCGAACGGGCTTGCCAGGCCGGTCGCTCCTGGCTGGACCTGCCGACAGCCGACTTCAGCGTCGGCGCCGAAGCCGACTTCGTGCTGGTCGACCCGCATCAGGACATCGAGCTGCGGTCAGAGAGCTGCCTGAGCGGTGGCCGCAATTCCCCCTTTTTGGGCTGGCGGCTGCCCGGCCTGGTGCTGTTGGCCGCGCGTTCAACCCAGCGCTGGCAAAGTGCCCTGCTGACCGCGTAAAGGAATGCCCGGCATGATTCATCAAACCGTTGCTACGAGTGCTGGCAATCGCACGTCAACAGGAGACCGGAGGATCTGGTCAACCTTGAGCTGCTGTACGGCGCTGCTGCTGCTGGCAGCCTGCGGCGGGCCGGTTACACGACCCGAGCCGGTCATAACAGCGGCCATCGAACCGGGGGCGCTCCCTGAACCCATCCTAGCGGTCGCGTTGGTCGAGGAAGCTCGCGCAAGCGGCCCGACGCTGGAAGTGGCGCCGCTGGAGAACCCGGCGGTTGAGATGCTGGTGACCCAGGCCGACAGCAGCCGCGAGCAATCGGATCTGGACACGGCCGCCGGTCTGCTTCAACGCGCCCTGCGGCTGGAACCGGATAACCCGCGGCTGTGGCAACGGCTGGCCGAGATCCGGCTGCAACAGGGCCGTTATCTGGAAGCCGAGGAAATGGCGATGCGCAGCCTGAGGCATTCGGCCCGAGTCGGCGAATGGTGCCGGCGCAACTGGCTGACCCTGCGGGAAACCCGGCGGGCGCTCGGCGATCCGGCCGAGTCCGAACGCGCCGCCAACGAGGCCGTCGCCTGTCTTCGACCGCCGCCGCCGCGCTACTGAGACTCAGCGGTTCCCAGGTTGAAGCACACGAGACACAAGAGCGAAAGAGCGAAAGAGCAGATAACCACGAAGGACACAAAGGACACAAAGGAAGAGCCTTGAGCACGGACACAGGGCACAGCCGCAATTGCGACGCGTGCTGACCCCAGTCAGGCCACTACACGACGAGTCAATCCGCTCTGCTTTCCTTTGTGTCCTTCGTGTCCTTTGTGGTCAATCAGCTCTTCAGCTCTTCAGCACTTCCACGACCTGTACCAACCCCGGCGGCGGCAGTGCCGTGCTTGCGCACGATCAGCATCGCCAGCTCCAGTGACTGCTCGTAGTTCAGGCGCGGATCGACGGTAGTCCGGTAAGCCCGTGCCAGGTCCAGTTCCTGCAGATCGCGCGCGCCACCCAGGCACTCGGTCACGTCTTCGCCAGTCAGCTCCAGATGGACACCACCAAGACGGGTGCCGGCGGCCGCGTGCAGGTCGAAGGCCAGTTCCAACTCACTGCGGATGCGATCGAAGCGGCGCGTCTTGACCCCGCCTTCCAGGCTCTCGGTGTTGCCATGCATCGGATCGCAGCACCACAAGACCCGGTGCCCGCGCTGGCGCACCGCATCGAGCAGCGCCGGCAGACCGGTCTGGATCTTGTCCGCACCCATCCGGTGGATCAGCGTCAACTTGCCCGATTCGTTGTCCGGGTTGAGCCTCTCGATCAGGCGCGAGAGTTGGTCCGGCCTGGTCGTCGGACCCACCTTGACCCCGACCGGATTGCGGATGCCACGACAATACTCGACGTGGGCACCGTCGATATCCGAAGTGCGCATGCCGATCCACGGGAAGTGGGTGGCCAGATTGAACCAGCCCCATTGGCGCGGCACCTGACGGGTAATGCTGGCCTCGTAGGGCAACAGCAGGGCCTCGTGCGAGGTATAGAAATCGACCCGGCGCAGGCTGCCCATCGGCGCGCCACTGATCGTTTCCATGAAGCGTACGGCGTCGCCAATGGCGTCGACCATCCTCCGGTACTCGTCTTCCAGCGGCGAATGTCGGACCCAGTCCAGATCCCAGTATTCGGGGTGGTGCAGATCGGCGAAACCGCCATCGATCAGCGCGCGGACGAAATTCATCGTCATCGCCGAGCGCGAATGGCCCTCGATCATCCGCGCCGGATCGGGCTCACGCGCTTCGGGCGTGAAATCCGGGCCGTTGACCAGATCACCGCGATAGGACGGCAGCGTCATGCCGTCGCGGGTTTCCAGGTCGGCAGAGCGGGGCTTGGCGTACTGTCCGGCAAAGCGGCCGACCCGGACCACCGGCAGACGCAAGCCATGGACCAGCGCCAGGCTCATCTGCAGCAACACCTTGAGACGGTTGGCAATCAGCGGGCTGGTGCAATCGATGAAGGTCTCGGCGCAGTCACCGCCCTGCAGCAGGAAGCGCTTGCCTTCGGCCGCCTGGGCCAGTTCCTGTCGCAGGGACAGGATTTCCCACGAGGTCACCAGCGGCGGCAGGGCGCGCAATTCGCTCAGGGCACGATCAAGTCTGGCCTGATCGCGATAGGTCGGCATCTGCAAGCCAGGGAACTGGCGCCAGCTGTCCGGCGACCAGTCCGGCACGGTCTTGACTGCCTGCAATGAGCTGATTTCCGCCATCTGTACTCTCCTGCCTGTGCAAGGCATCCCTGCCTGGGTGCTTCATCGTGCCATAAATGCTGCACCGCCGCACGGACGCGTGGGCAACGGGGTGCGGATCAAACTGACGGGCCGAGTGCCATTGCAAATGCCAAAGTCGGGAGTTGGGAGTCGGGAGTGCGCATCGGGGAACTGTTCGCGAATGCCGTTGTTTGCGCTGGCGCTGCCATGTGCTGCAACCCCGCAGCTGGCGCTCCGGCTTTTACGCCCGACTCCCAACTCCCAACTCCCGACTCCGAACAATCAGCGCACCGGCTTCGCTGTCCAGCCGCTGATCCCCAGCACCAACGCAAACAACACAAACCACACCAGCGTCCAGCCGGGCATGCTCAGCCCCAGGAAGGCCCAGTCGATTTCGGCGCATTCGCCGCTGGTCATCAGGATCGTTTGGAGCATCTCGCCGAAGGGAAAGACCTCGAGCATGTAATCCAGTGACGGCGCGCAGGCCGGAACCTGATCGGGGGGGAGGTTCTGCAGCCAGACATGGCGGCCGGCAATCGCCACGCCCAGGCCCGCGGCCAGAAAACCCAGCGTGCCATAGCTGATCCAGCCCAGTCGCGAGCGCGGGTTGTGCAACGCCGCCACCGCGCTGACCACGAGGACCAGCAGCATCGCGCCCCGTTGCAACATGCACAGCGGGCAGGGTTCCAGACCCAGCACATGTTCGGCGTACAGCGCATAGCCCATGAAGGCCATGCACAGCGCGGCAACTGCCGCAAAGACCCGGTTGGTTTTCAGCCGCCGCATGACTCATCTACTCCAATACAGTTTGGTCGTCGCCCGATCGGACATGACATGGGTGATCCCGACTGGAGCGGGCTTATGCAAGTTCCCGCCAGCAACGCCCGGGACGGTAAAGCGAGCCGCCGACGCGGTCAATCCACTTCGAACCCGGATGTTTCATGAACCTTCTACTGCGGCTAGGCGGCCACCAACGAAAACGGCACCCGCAGGTGCCGTCGTTCGTGTCACCGGCGATATGCACTCATGCCTCGGCTTGCGGCGCTCCCGGACGGTCGACCAACTCGACATAGGCCATCGGCGCATTGTCGCCATCGCGATAACCACACTTGAGGATCCGCAGGTAGCCGCCTGGGCGGCTCTTGTAGCGCGGGCCGATCTCGCTGAACAGCTTGCCGACCACCGACTTGCTGCGCAGGCGCGAAAAGGCCAGACGCCGCTGCGCTACCGTGTCTTCCTTGGCAAGCGTGATCAACGGCTCGGCCACCCGGCGCAATTCCTTCGCCTTGGGCAGCGTGGTCTTGATCAACTCGTGTTCAAACAGCGAACTCGCCATATTGCTGAACATCGCCTTGCGGTGCGAGCTGGTTCTGTTGAACTTGCGTCCTGCTTTACGGTGGCGCATGACTATCTCCCAATTGTTCCGTCGATCAGCCGCCGAAGGTGCCGGTGCTCAAGCCCGGGGGCGGCCAATTCTCAAGCTTCATGCCGAGCGACAAACCCCGCGCCGCCAGCACATCCTTAATCTCGGTCAGCGACTTCTTGCCCAGGTTCGGGGTCTTCAGCAACTCCACTTCGGTGCGCTGGATCAGGTCGCCAATGTAATAGATGCTCTCGGCCTTGAGGCAGTTGGCCGAACGCACGGTCAGCTCGAGGTCGTCGATCGGGCGCAGCAACAGCGGATCGACATCGTTGCGCGCCGCGCTCGGGCGGTCGCCTTCGCCCAACTTGACGTCGACAAAGACACCAAGCTGATCCACCAGCACCGTCGCCGCGCGCTTGACCGCGTCTTCGACATTGATCGTGCCGTTGGTTTCCACGTCCAGCACCAGCTTGTCCAGATCGGTGCGCTGCTCGACACGTGCGCTCTCGACCGAATAGGCCACACGCCGGATGGGCGAAAAGCTGGCATCCAGTTGCAGCCGACCGATCGGCCGAACCTCGTCCTCGGGCAGCCGACGACTGCTCGACGGCTCATAGCCGGTGCCGCGGACCACGCGCAGGCGCATGTTCAGCGCCACATCCTTGGTCAGGGTGCAAATAAGCAGGTCCGGATTGACGATCTCGACATTGTGGTCGGTGGTGATGTCACCGGCCGTGACCACGCCCTGCCCCTTGCGGGACAGAGTAACCGTCGACTGATCCACGTTATGCAGGCGCACTGCGACGTTCTTCAGATTGAGCAGGATCTCGATGACGTCTTCGAGCACGCCCTCGATGGTCCCGTACTCGTGCACTACTCCATCGATCTCGACGTCAACGATCGCCGCACCCGGAATCGAGGACAACAGCACGCGCCGCAGGGCGTTGCCCAGGGTGTGCCCAAATCCGCGCTCCAGGGGCTCGAGGAAGACTCGTGCCCTGTTTCCCGCAATCGCTTCTACTTCAAGATTGCGAGGGCTCAACAGGCCCGTTGCTGAGGACATAAA
>JBGTIE010000229.1:0-3858 GCA_041745855.1 Lysobacterales bacterium
GCCCGCCGGCAGACCCTCGCCGGCCTGGTCCTGGGCCAGCGGGCTGTTGCTGCTGACCCTGATCGGCCAGGTCCTGTGGCTGGAGCGCCAGCGGATCTATGCCCATCCGGACCTGCGGCCGAGCCTGGAGCAGGCCTGCGCCACCATCGGCTGTCAGGTGCCGCTACCGCAGAACCTCGACGGGCTGCGTCTGCTGGCTCGCGAAGTGTGGCCGCACCCGCACCTGCAGGGCGCCCTGGTCATCAGCGGCACACTGAAGAACGACGCCGCCACGCCGACCCCCTTTCCGATCGTCGAAGTCCGGCTGGCCGATCTGAACGACCGCGTCGTCGCGATGCGCCGCTTCCGCCCGGAGGAGTACCTCGCCGACCGCCAGGCCATCAGCCGCGGCTTCCCCGGCCAGTCCAGCCTGCCCCTGCTGTTCGAAGTCTCCGATCCTGGCCAGAACGCACTCGCCTTCGAGTTCGAGTTTCGGCTGCCTTGAGAACTGCAGTTCCAGTGGCCAGTTCCAGTGGCCAGTCGGGAGCTCGGGATCGCGTCGAACGTAGGCCGGTTCCTCGCGCCCGCCCGATCCGATTCCCGCCCTGGTCCACAATGCGCGAGGCGGCCGGCGCTCCTGGTCCGACGATCCCTCTTGGTCCGACCAGCCTTATCTCACTCGACGCGGCCGACATCGCGGTTTGGCGGACGGCAAGATCATACCGAACGGGGCGCGCAGCAGCGTAGTGGCAGGATGTCTGAAGTGCGAAAGGGCTCAAGAGCTGATTGACCACAAAGGACACAAAGGACACGAAGGAGAGCAAAGCGGAAGAGAGTCGGCCGGCAGCGCGTGCCGCCCAAACCGGCAGCGAGCTCTAATCGGGGTCGGGGTCGGGGTCGGGGTCGGAATCGGAATCGATCGGTTGCTCTGCGTAGCGGCGCTACTGTTCGCGAACCAGGCCCCCCCTTCGCGTTGTAAGCATCACTTCGATCCGGTCGATTACGGCCGAAGCCGAAGCCGACCCCGATTCCGATTCCGATTCCGACCCCGATCCCGATTCTGACCCCGATTCCGATTCCGACTCCGACCCCGACTCTCCCCGCCCCTTCCGGCCCCCACACCCCTGTGCTCTATACTCGTCACGCAATCGCATGAGGGGCAATAACAATGAGCGAGCGGGCGGTCATGGAGTACGACGTGGTGGTGGTGGGTGCGGGCCCGGCTGGCTTGTCCTGCGCGCTCAAGCTCAAGCAGCTCAAACCCGAGATCAGCGTCTGCGTGATCGAGAAGGCCTCGGCGGTCGGCTCGCACATCCTGTCCGGGGCGGTGATCGAGCCCGAGCCACTGAACGCACTGTTGCCGGACTGGCGCGACGCGCCGCCGCCGATCTGCGTACCGGTGACCAAGGACGAATTCTTCTGGTTCAGCAAGCACGGTCGGCTCAAGTTGCCGACACCGCCGACGATGAACAACCACGGCAACTACATCGTCTCGCTCGGCGCGATGTGTGCTTGGCTGGCGCCGCAGCTCGAAGCGGTCGGGGTGGAGATCTATCCCGGTTTCGCCGCCGCCGAGACGATCATCGACGACGACGGCGTGGTCAAGGGTGTGCGCATCGGCGACATGGGCGTCGGTCGTGACGGCCAGCCCAAGGACAACTACACCGAAGGTGTCGACATCCTGGCCAAGGTCACGGTGCTGGCCGAAGGCGCGCGCGGCCATCTGACCAAGCAGCTGCTCAAGCGATATGCGCTGGATGCCGACAGCCAGCCGCAGAGCTGGTCGATCGGGATCAAGGAGCTGTGGCAGCTGCCCAGCGGTCGCGGCCAGCCCGGGCTGGTCTGGCACAGCGTTGGCTGGCCGGCCGACAACGGCACCTACGCGGGCAGTTTCCTCTATCACATGGACGCCGACCGGGTTGCGCTGGGCTTTGTCTCCGGACTCGATTACCGCGATCCCAGGTACCAGCCCTATGAGGCCTTCCAGCAATGGAAGCACCATCCGATGATCAAGCCGCTGCTCGAGGGCGGCTCGATCCAGTCGGCCGGCGCACGGGCGATCGTCACCGGCGGCTGGCAAGCGCTGCCAAAGCTGGAGATGCCCGGCGCGATCCTGATCGGCGACACCGCCGGGCTGCTCAACGTGCCCAAGATCAAGGGCACCCACCAGGCGATCCGCTCCGGCATGCTGGCGGCCGAACACCTCGCCACCTCGCTCGATCCGCGCGGTTTCGATGCGCTGCTGCGCGCCTCGCCGGCGATGGCCGAGCTCAGGTCGGTGCGCAACATCAAGCCCGGCTTCAAGAAGGGGCTGTGGATGGGCATGGCCAACGCCGCGCTGGAGACGGTGAGCTTCGGCAAGCTGCCGTGGACAATGGCGACCAAGCCCGATTACGCCCAGCTGCGCAAGATCGACCAGCCAGCGGCCAAGCGCGACTATGTCGAGCGCGATCTGCCCCCGCGCGACCGGCTGCAGGGCGTTTACTACGCTTCCACCGAGCATGACGAGGACCAGCCGGTCCATCTGCACGTGGCCGACCCCAACATCTGCATCACCCGCTGCGCCGAGGAGTACGACAACCCCTGCACCCGCTTCTGCCCGGCCGCCGTCTACGAGATCGTCGACGACGCGCAGGGCAAGCGGCTGCAGATCAACGCCGCCAACTGCGTCCATTGCAAGACCTGCGACATCAAGGATCCGTACCAGATCATCAACTGGGTCACGCCGGAGGGTGGCGCCGGGCCGAACTACCAGAACCTGTAGGGCGTCCGCCGACCTTCCTGGATCGATCATGAGCGCCTCACCCGACGAGCCTGCGCCGAGCGCCGCCGCCCATCCGGCCACCCAGCCGCTGGTCTCGACCCATTACACGCTGAGTGGCCACGAGCTGGCGCCAGTGGATCCGGCCGCCGGGCCGCAGGCGGGCATGATGCTGGGGCCGTACCGGCTGTTGCGCCCGCTCGGCCAGGGCGGCATGGGACAGGTCTGGCTGGCGCAGCAGACCGAGCCGCTGAAACGGGAAGTCGCGGTCAAGCTGCTCTCGCGCACCCTTGACGACCGCGTCGCCGAGGCCTGGTTCCTGGTCGAGCGCCAGGCTCTGGCGATGCTGGTGCATCCGTACATCGCGCAGATCTATGACGCCGGCCAGCTGCCCGGCGGGCTGATGTTCTTTGCGATGGAGCACGTCGAGGGCAGCACGCTGGACCGCTGGGTGTGCGACCGGTTGCCGAGCCTGGAGTTGCTGGTCGAGCTGTATGAGCGGATCTGCCAGGGCATCCAGCACGCCCATCAGCGCGGCCTGATTCATCGCGACCTCAAGCCGTCCAACCTGCTGGTCACCGAGCACGCCGGCCAGCCGCTGCCGAAGATCATCGACTTCGGCGTCGCGATCGGCGGCGTCCCCGGCCAGAGTGTGGCGGTGCGCAGCAACGCGGCAATCGGCACCCGTGCCTACATGGCACCGGAACAGGCCCAGCCCGGCCCGCAGGGCATCGACGCGCGCGCGGATGTCTATGGACTCGGCGCGACGCTGGCCGCCTTGTTGTGCCTGCGGCTGGGTATCAGTGCCGACGGCAGTGTGGCGCTGAGCCATTTCCATGCCGCACAGCGGGCGAGCAGCATGTGCCTGCATGGCGAGGCAGCCGTCCCCGTCGACCCCGACAAGGTCCAGCGCTTGCGCCGCGGTACGCCCAAGGCGTTGCGCGCGATCCTGCTCAAGGCGATGGCGCCCGATCGCGAACAGCGCTACGAATCCGCCGCCGCACTCGCGAGCGATCTGCAGCGCTGGCGCGGCGGCTATCCGGTGCAGGCGGTCGGCCACAGCAGCGGCTACGCCTTTCGCTGTTTCCTGCGCCGTCACTCCTGGGCCAGCGCCGCGG
>JBGTIE010000230.1:0-5189 GCA_041745855.1 Lysobacterales bacterium
CGAGGGAGCCTAAGCGACCGCGGCGATCCAGTAGCGATTCGCTGTTGCTTTACCGCCCTGAAAGGGCAGCACACGTTAGCCTGGGGCAACGCCCCAGGAAAACCGGACCACGAAGACCAGAGCCCTGAAGGGGCGAACCATGGTCGGGTGCATGTTGGTGCGGTTCAATGCGCGTTGGCGATCGTGTCGGCTTGCCGCGCGAACTGGAATTGGGCGCCCCTTCAGGGCTCGGGATCGACGTGCTGCTTACCTGGGGCGTTGCCCCAGGCTAACGTGTGCTGCCCCGTTGGGGCGAAGAGCAGAGCGTGGAGAGCTGCTCATAAAATCAGTAATTTACGTCATGGGTTCATGGAGAGACGCCCTTTCGGCACTCGAAATACACACGGGTCTTGAACCCTCGTCATTGCGAAGGAGCCCAAGTGACTGCGGCAATCGCGTTTGGCTTCTGCGAACAAGGAGCACTGGATTGCCGCGGCCCGCGCCGAATGGGACGGTCTGCGATTGAAGATCGAGCGGCGCGGGCCTCGCAATGACGATGGAGTGTGATCCTCGTCTGGGTATCTCTGCAGGTGGCGGCTGGGCTTGTCGGGAATCGTCATTTCGATAAATCCCTGCCCATGGCCGGATGCAGATAGTTGGCGCGGAAGGTAGCGCGATGCTTCAATTCAAGTCGTTGCTGGATTACCGAAGGTGACAGCGCCTCGACTCGAAGCAAGACAAGCAGCTGCGCAATTGGGTCGGTGACTGGGTCGGTGACTGGGTCGGACTACCGCGGGCCCTGGGCCGTCCGGCGCCGATTCACCGACGCGACCCAGTAGACTGGTCCTTGTACGATAACGCCGGACCTGAGCCGGTCCTGGTGGAATGGAGCGACAACTCATGAAACGACAGGACATCACCGAGGCGCCTACTCCAGAGATGCGGGCATCGCTCACCGCCTTGCGTCGGGCCGCCGCGATGGCTCGCCAAATCGCGATTCAGATCGGCACGGACCTGGTGATCTTCAAGGACGGCAAGATCGTTCACGTGCCGGCGGAACAACTCCTGCTGGAATCGCAAAAGGTGCAAGAGCAGCAGTAGTTCCGCCTGCAGGCGTGGCGGCGCAGTTCGCGTTGCGATGTAGGCCGGTCCTCACGCCCGCCAAGCTACGACTTTCACCCTTCAACAGCCAGCGCGAGACGGCCGGCGCTCTTGTGATCCCAGCCGTGATCTCGTCATCACGAGACGCCTTTGCGGGAGCCGGTATGCAAACGGCCTTGGATCCTCGTCATTGCGAAGGAGCAGAACGGCCACGGATAGTCGATCGCCTTGGCTGACCGATCACAGCTGAACCGCCCAGGTCAAGGCGACCGAGAGCGACTACTACCGCGTCATCGGCGCGGCCGAATCGATCATCGAATATGCCACGCGGGTTGGTCAGTGCTGGTTTCAGGGACTTGGCGTAGCTCGCATGCTTTGCAAGATGAGAGCTAAACCGGGCTGACTGGCCCCGAAACTCCCCAGAAGCCCCGCCAGCCGATCGGTTGGTGGGCAGGCGTGGCCGGTATCAGCGGAAACTGACGCCAGATCGACCGTACGCGACCAAACCGCGCCACCGCAGCCCTGTAAACTGCGAGAAACCCCACCTCACAGCGCATACCGCTCAATCGCACCAGTCCTCGACGATGGCTCGGGAAAATCGATGTGTCCGCGGTTCAATCGCCGAGGCCGCCAGGCTGTGAAAGCTATCTCAGGCTTCGCTGCGCGTCGCCTGGGGCGCCTGCTTGCGGGCCGCTTTGCCTAGTGCTCCCTCAGCCCATTTGTTGAGGCTGGTGCCGCTTCTGGCGGCCGCCTTGAGGGCTGCGGCGTGAATCTCGGGCGCGATTCGCAACATGAGCTTGCCGCTGGCCGGTTTCTCCGCCGCAGACCCCAGTTCCCTGGATGCGGCCAGATAATCCTCAACGGTCGTGTGGAAACGTGACTCGAACTCTGCCACCGACTCACCATGGAACGAGATGATGTCGTCGATGCCCAACACGCGCCCAACGATGACTTTGTCTTCCGCGTCAAAGACCATGCCCGTCGTGTAACCCTTGTAGGTCATGGTATTGCTCATGGCTTGATCCCTACTCCCGAACAGCCAGTACGCGGTAGCGCAGCGCTTCCTTCCCCGGATGTGGCCGATGGAGAGTCATCTTCCGACCGCCGGATTCAAACGTCACCGAGGAGCCTGAACCTTCAACGACCCTGCAACCCGCCGCCTTGAGCATCGACTCGATGCGAGCCCACTCGATGTTTCCGTTGACGGGATCAGTGAGCACCCGTTCAAGCGTCTTGCGCTGCGTTCCGTTCACCCCGAAATGATAGCGCCTATCGATGGATCTGCAAGCATCATCTGGACGAGGCCAGTCGGTAAAGCTGTTTGCCCGAACGCGGACCGTGGGAAGGAAGCGCCCGGCCACAAAGCAACTGTGGAGGCTGCTTGCAGGCGACCGCGGTAGCGGTTCTGGGCTTACAGAACTGGGGATGCACGAACTTTCCCGACCACCCCGTAAGCCGATTCTTACTCCATCTGCCGGCAAAGGCTGACGGACGTTGCAGCCATCGGCTAACCGACAACGACGCCTGCCCGCCCCGAGCTGTCCGCATGACTACAGCTCGCTCCGCCATCGTTCCGCCCGGCTCCAACGGCTACTACCACTGCGTCTCGCGCTGTGTCCGCCGGTCGTTCCTGTGCGGCGACGACAAACTGACAGGACGCAACTTCGACCACCGCCGCGAATGGATCGTCGAGCGGATGAACGAACTGGCGCAGATCTATGCGGTGCGCGTGCTGGCGTTTTCGGCGATGAGCAAATATGGAGTGCGGTAGCTTGCTACCGCTCTGCCCTTGGCAGCTTGCTGCCGCTTCTATCGCGAGATCAGCATCGCCAACCACGGCTCGGCGCTACGCCCGGGCAACATTGGCCACTGTTAGCATTCCTGCTAACATTCCCGCATGGCGTTCCAGATCGAGTACTTCCACGAGCGCGTTCTCACGGAGATTGAGTCGTGGCCGGTGGGAGTCCTTGCGGACTACGCAAGGCTTGTGGAACTTCTTGCCGAACACGGGCCGAGCTTGAAGCTCCCGCACTCACGTGCCTTCGGTGACGGGCTGTTCGAATTGAGGCCGCGGGGTCGTTCCAGCATCGGCCGAGCGCTTTACTGTTTTCAGGTGGGCAAGCGTGTCGTCGTTCTCCATGCGTTCATCAAAAACACACAGCGAACGCCATATCGAGAACTGAAACTGGCGCGCAAGCGCATGAAGGAGCTTGAAAATGACTGACCTCAAGTACCAACCCGTCCCACACAAGCACGATGAGTTTCTCGCGAAGGCCATGTTGCGCAAGGGTTTTGCCGAGGCCTATGAGGGCCTGGAGTTGGAGTACCAACTCGCTGGCCAAATGCTCAAGGCGCGATCATTGGCAGGCCTTACGCAAGATGCAGTTGCCGAACGCATGGGCACGACCAAGAGTGCGGTCTCACGGTTGGAAGCCGCAGGTAAACACGCCCCTTCGCTGGCCACGTTGAAGCGCTACGCTCGCGCCGTTGGCTGTGATCTTCATGTCACGTTGGTTCCACAGAAGGAGGCATGACTCTCCGTAAGCCGATTCTTGCAGCAACTGCCGGCAAAGTCTGACGAGCATCGCAGCCATCGGCTTACAGACAACGACGCCTACCCGCCCCAAGCTGTCCGCATGACTACCGCCCGCTCCGCCATCGTTCCGCCCCAGCCTGGCTTCTACCGCGCCGTGACGCGATGTGTGCGGCGGTCGTTCCTGTGCGGCTTCGACCAGCTCACCGGGCGCAGCTTCGATCATCGACGTGGCTGGGTCGTCGCGCGGATGAAGGAACTGGGCGAGATCTTCGCGGTGCGGGTGCTGGCCTTCTCGGCGATGACATCTGGAGTGCGGTAGCTTGCTACCGCTCTGCTCTTGGCAGCTTGCTGCCGCTCTTGGCTTTAGTTGGAAGTCGCCGAACGCTGGAACCATTTGTTCCCCAAAGCGAAGATGACCGAGGCACAGCAGGCCGAGCGCATCAAGTCCTGGCTGGTGCAGGACGGCAAGATAGCCAACATGCGCGAGCGACTGGCGTGGGTCAGCGAGGCCCTCGTAGGCCGTTGTACCCGATCGGCGCGGTGCCCGGACAAACGACGCACAGCCCCTTCCGATCGGGTTCAGCGGCGCTCTTGCATTGCTTCGGAATGAGCGAGGCGATCGTGCGCAGCCGGTGAGACCCGCGATCAACCTGGCGGCGCCAATCGGACAACGCGGCGCGGGTCACATCGGCCTACTTCCTTCGAACAGCGCATCCGCGACACTGCACGAAAGCTCGGCAGTCGCGGGGATCTGCTCGGACCGGTCGCCGGAGTACCGGGCAAGTGCGCGCTATCGGTCAGCATTGCCCAGTACCTGAACCTGGTCGAACGGACCGGTCGAACAATGCATCCGAACAAGCGCGGCAGAATCGATCCTGAGCGGCCTCGCATTCTCGATCGACTCGGCCTGAGTGACCGAAGCTGGAGCAACAAGCCCGGAAGTTTCATGAACGTGCGTCGCGAGGCCGCCAAGGGCGCGTTGTGGTGCGGTCCGTAGGCACTAGCCCGGATGTTTCATGAACGTGCGTAGCGAGGCCGTCGAGGGCGCGTCGTGGTGCGGTCCGCGGACTGTTTGGCAGTGAAGGCGTAGTTTGCTCTACGTTGAGCTGACAAACGGGAGCAGACCGCGCCACGAGGTGCCCAGCGTGATTAGAGCGGGCGGCGGCCGCAGTAGCACGTTTATGAAATATCCGGGCTAGAAACATCCAGACGCTTGCCAACTCGGGTGCAGACTCGTAGGTCAACTGCCCGCTGAGCGATAGGACTGTTTGGCGGCGTAGGCGTGTGAGCCGCGAAGCGGTGCTCTACGTTGAGTCGACAAACGGGACCAGACCGCGCCACGACGTGCCCGCTTTGTCCAAGGCGGGAGACGGCCGCAGTAGCAGGGTCATGGAACTTCCGGGCCAGGTCAAGGCGACCGAGAGCGAGTTCTACCAGGCGAACGGCGCGGCGGAATCACTGATCGACTACGCCAGGCAGATTGGGCAGCACTGGATACAATGCAGGGGATCGGAGTGGCCCGAGAACTCTGCAAAATGAGACCGAAGCCGGGCTGATCTGACCGAAAGCCCCC
>JBGTIE010000231.1:0-2530 GCA_041745855.1 Lysobacterales bacterium
GATCCGGCAACGGTCGCACGCGCCTACGCCCAAGCCGGCGCCGCCTGCCTGTCGGTGCTGACCGATATCGATCATTTCGGCGGCGCCGACGAACATTTGCAGCAGGCCCGCGCCGCCTGCGAGCTGCCGGCGATTCGCAAGGACTTCAACGTCGACCCTTACCAGCTGATCGAGGCCCGCAGCCTCGGCGCCGACGCAATCCTGCTTATCGTCGCCGCGCTCAGCCCGGCCCAGCTGGGTGAGTTGCAGCAGTGCGCGATCGAGCTGGGGCTGGAGGTGCTGGTAGAGGTCCACGACGCGGGCGAGTTGGAGATCGCGCTGGCTGCGGCCGCCGGCCTGATCGGCATCAACAACCGCAATCTGCGAACTTTCGAAACCCGCCTGGAAACCACCCTGGAGTTGCTCCCGCGCGTTCCCGCCGACCGCCTGCTGGTCACCGAAAGCGGCATCCACACCACGGCTGACGTGGCGTTGATGCGCGCAGCCGGCGTGCATGCCTTCCTGGTGGGGGAGTCGTTGATGCGGGGTGGGAGGCCGGGGGAGGCCTATTCGGGGTTGTTTGGGTGAAGAGCAGGGCTGAGGGCTGAGGGCTGAGGGCTGAGGGCTGAGGGGTCAGATGCTGACTCGAGGCGACATTTGGTTTTGCGCTGCGCTTGCCAAGGTGATGCGGTTCGCTGAGCTCACCGACATCCTACGCGCACTGCCGTAGCTCTTCTGATCCCTCAGCCCTCAGCCCTGCCCTACTGGGGCCCCGGAAACGAATCCACATACTTGATCGTGAAGTCCGGGAAACTGTCGACGATCTGGATCTTGTAGTCCGGGAAGCTGTCGACGATCAGCCATTTGCCGGGGGCGTCCGGGAAGGACGTGACCTGCTGGACGTGCAGGTCGGCGAAGCTGCTGACGATCTCGACCTTGTAGTCCGGGAAGCTGGTAACGAACTGGATGCGGCCGTGAATGGCGGCGACGTCCACGTCGGTGGCGCTGGCCGGGGTACCGGACAGCAGGAGCAGGCAACCCAGGACCATTCCCGCAACCGGCACGTCCCTGGCCCGCCCCGCCGTGACCCGCACCGCACTTTTCAACCCCATGCTTGATTTCATGTTCCGACTCCCTCGTGCTCTTCGGTTACCCTAATCCACCGCCCGACCACCGACCCGACCCTCATGCGCGCTGTCCACAATCCCCGTATTGCCGTCTATCCCGGCACCTTCGACCCGCTCACCAACGGCCATGTGGACCTGATCAAGCGCGCCGCGCCGCTGTTCGAGAAACTGATCGTCGGCGTTGCCGCCAATCCTGGCAAGAGCCCGGGTTTCGATCTGGACGAACGGATCGCACTGGCCAAGGCGGCACTGGCCGACTGGCGCCAGGTAGAGATCATCGGCTTCAACAGCTTGCTCGCCGATTTCGTGCGTGAGGTCGGGGCCAAGGTCGTCCTGCGTGGTCTGCGCGCGGTGTCCGATTTCGAGTATGAGTTTCAGCTCGCGAGCATGAACCGGCACTTGATGCCGGAAGTCGAAACGATGTTCCTGACCCCGGCCGAACAGTTCAGCTTCATTTCCTCCTCGCTGGTCAAGGAAGTCGCCCGCCTCGGCGGCGATGTCGCCGGCTTCGTGCCCACAGTCGTGGCCAAAGCGCTGCGCGAGAAATTCATTCGCGGACCGCATGAGGTGGGCGAACGGGCGTTGAGCGCTTAGTTCAGGGCAGCCCCCAGGCGCGGGCCGCGCATGCCTCTCCATGAATTGATGAGTTAAGTCATGGGTTCGTTGTAAACCCGGATGTTTCATGAACGTGCGTAGCGAGACCGCCAAGGGCGCGTCGTGGTGCGGTTCGCGGACCGTTTGGCGGTGAAGGCGTAGTTTGCTCTACGTTGAGCCGACAAACGGGAGCAAACCGCGCCACGGCGTGATGATTGGCGGTCGCAGTAGCAGGTTTATGAAACATCCGGGTAAAGGAGCCCAAGCCGCGGCCCGAAGCAAAAGCGCTGTCAGGCCAGCGCACTACAAATGGTGGCGTGTGCGGCCTCTTTGGCAGTATGGCGATCTGCCGCCGCTGTGCTCTTCATACCTGCGGGCGGGACGCCCGCGGTCCCAGGAAGAGCGCCCGACTGTCCGCCCTTGGCGATATTGCGTCCGCTCGCGTACAGTCTCGTCCGCGATACATTCGCTGTGTGACCAAAAGTTCGCGAATGTCACCAAGTCTTGCGCAAGTCGTCGGGGCTTCAGTCCGATTGATGCGGTTCGCGGAGCTCACCGACATCCTACGCGCAAGCTCGTGCCTCTGCTGGGCCCTGAGCCCTGTGCTGTAGCTGTTCTGGGCCCTGGGCCCTGAGCCCTGGGCCCTAGCTCTTCTGACCCCTCAGCCCTGGCAGCCCATTTCGCCGAATCAACAAAGTGCGACCGACTCCGCGTCGCCGCTGCGACCTTCTGGCACGCAACGTGCTCTTGAGTGGGTACTTCAACCACGGAGACTTCCGACGATGTCCACGATGCACACACCGACGACCCGCAACGCCACGCGCACTATC
>JBGTIE010000232.1:0-2920 GCA_041745855.1 Lysobacterales bacterium
CGGACCATGATCCGCAGACAGGACGCGTCGATGCTCAGTTCGAGCCGGTTGATCTCGCGCTCGGCCTCGCGCACCCGCTCCAGCCCCACCAGCTGGCGCTCGCGCAGGCCGCCCAGCGCGATGCCCAGCTGCTCCTCGACCAGCCCGCCCATGTTGAGCACATCACTGCGGACCGCTTCCAGCTCCTGGTTGAACTGGCGCGAGATGTGCTGGGTGAAGCGCAAACGGTCCATCGGTCGGCCGGGCGACAAGAGAGTTGTCAGCATATCAGCCCGTCGAAGCCGCTCTTGACCTTCTGGGCCCTGGAACGGGTGCGATTCAAACCGATGCAGTGATGTGAGGTCGGGGTCGGGATTGGGGTCGGCATCGGAATCGAGGGCACGGACCTGGGTTTTGGCCACGAACGACTAGCCGTGTACCGGCAGCCATCAAGTACGTCGCCTGAGCATACCGCCGTGCTCGAATCGATCTTGGCAGTACTGAGGAAGCTGGGGCGGCCTGGCTACGCCGACACGGTTCGCGTGTGCCGGGCAGCAAATCGATTCCGATTCCGATACCGATTCCGACCCCGAGGGGATCTGGCTACTAGAGGCGTGCCGAACCCCGCCAGGTCTACCAAAGCACTCCTCCTCGTACCCTCCCTCGACACAGCGCTTGGGCCTGCTCGCGCGGTAGTCCATAATCCGGGCCTTCGGCGCAACCTGATGCGGAGCACAACGATGATTTTCGGCAAGATCTGGGCGGCCTTTCGGGGCCAGCTGAACAAGTTGGCCAACTTCTTCTGGGAGGCAGATCCGATTGCCCAGATGCGTTACGAATACGACAGCTCGGTCGAGGAGCTCAAGGAAGGCCGACAGGGGCTGGAGATGTACCGCGGTCTGGTCGAGAAGGTGTCGCGGCAGGTGCGCAACGGCACCGATCACGTCAACAAGCTCGAAGCGCAGACCAAGGCCTATCTGAAGGCCGGTGATCGCGCCACCGCGTCCAAATTCGCGCTTGAGCTGGAGAAGGCCAAGACGGACCTGGCGGCCAACCAGGATCAATTGACGCTGCATGAGAAGTCGTACGAGAACAACCTGAAGAAGATCCAGCACGCGACCAAACGGCTGGGCGAGGTCAAGGACCGGATCCACAAGTACGAAGCCGATCTGAAGATGAGCGAGGCCGAGGCCGAGATCACCAAGCTGTCGGAGCAGTTCGATTTCAACATCACGACCGATTTCGGCCAGCTCGAGACGGTGGTGCAGGACCGCATCGATCGCAATCGTGGCGCTGTGCGCGTTTCAGCGGATCTGTCGCAGCGCGGCATCGCCGATATCGAAGCCGAAGAGCGGATGGAAGAGGCGATGGCCGAGGACGCGCTCAAGCGGATGGAAATCGAGCTCGGCATCCGTACGCCGGAAACCCAGGCGACCGAAGTCAGCGCCGAACCGGTGCAGAAGGATCTGGGTCCGGCCCAGACCAACTGATTGTCAGTCTGGTTCAGGCCGTACAGACCCCGTACTGCGAGTGCTCCAGGGCCGCCTTGCGTGCCGGCGGTCGCGTTTCGTCACTGAATCAGCCGCGCTGATCGGTTCAGCGCTGGTAATCGAGCCACGCTCGCGCTAGCGTCACAGGTTCGTCACAGGCAGAACGGGGGCTGCCATGAACGAAACCGACCCACGCGCGCCCGGGGCGCCGTGGTTGATGCCCTACCTGACCGTGCGCGACGCGCGCGCCAGCCTGGAGTTCTATCGCGCCGCTTTTGGCTTTGAGGCCGGTCAGGTGGCGCAGGACGCGGCCGGCGCACCGGAACACTGCGAGCTGTACTACCACGATCAGCTGGTGGCGATGTTCGCGCCCGAAGGCGCCTTCGGCAGCACCGCCAAGTCGCCGCGGACGCTCGGCATCGAGCCACCGCAGACCTTCTACGTCTACTGCCGCGATCCGGACCAGATCTTCGCCCAGGCGCTCGCCGCCGGCGCCCACGCGGTGGTCCCGCCGAGCGACCAGTTCTGGGGCGACCGCATGTGTTGCGTGCGCGATCCGAACGGCTACCAGTGGAGCTTCGCTCGCTGGCTCGGCGTGGCGGTCAGGGCTGAGGGGTAGAAGAGCAGGGCACAGGGCACAGGGCCCAGAAGAGCAGGGCACTGGGCACAGGACCTTGAAACCTCGTCATTGCGAAGGAGCCTAAGCGACTGCGGCAATCGCGTTTGCTTCTGACGAACAAGGAGCACTGGATTGCCGCGGCCCGCGCCGAATGGGTGCTCGTCCAGGATTGAAGATCGCGCGGCGCGGGTCTCGCAATGACGATGGGGTGTGAGCCATTGGACCGAGTACTTGCGTCACTCGCTATGACAGCCTCGGCCTTCGAGTGACGGGAGGCCCCCTGCTCTTCTGGGCCCTGGGCGCTGGGCCCTGCGCCCTGTGCATGTGCTTCAAACCCCGATACTCAGCCCTTCCCCCCTCGCAACAACAGCGACAGCGGATGGCCGCTGTCCGGGTCGACGGTCTCGTGCTGCCATTGCAGTTTCAGCCCGGCCTCATCCAGCAGGCGCCGCCAGCCGGCGAGGCTGCGGCAGTACCATGGTGCGGCGTCGCCGAAGCCCTCGCCGCAACCCTGCCACGAACCCTCGCGCCAGCCTTCGGTAGGCTCGTTGACGTCCTCATCTCCTTCGTCAGCGACGGCGCGCGGCGACAGGGTCTGGATCAGCAACTGACCTCCGGGGCGGAGCAGATCGTGTGCGGCATGCAGCGCCGCCGCGCTGGAGGCATCGCCGATCAACGAGAAGTTGGCCACGACCAGATCGAAGCCCGTGCCGGCGGCAGGTCGGAGTGCGGTCGTCAAGTCGAGATAGTCGGCCTGCAGGTAGCGCTCCGGCCCGGCGGCACGGGCCTGAGCGATCAGCCCGGCCGAGCCATCGACACCGACCAGCCCGCC
>JBGTIE010000233.1:0-3119 GCA_041745855.1 Lysobacterales bacterium
TGGCGACGATGCCGCGGATCGAGCAGATCTTCGTCAACGCCGAACCCGGCTCGGACATCGGCGCCTTCGCCCGCGCACTGTACCGGCTGCGTCGGCGCAGCGAGATGGCGCTGGTCGACGATCGCGACTTCTTCGTCGTCAGCCTGTCGCCGTGGTCGATTGGCTATAAGGGCATGGTCATTCCCGGTCGCCTCGGCAATCTGTACCCGGATCTGCACCACCCCGAGGCCAGTGCCAGCGCGGCGGTCTTCCACCAGCGCTTCTCGACCAACACCGAACCCCGCTGGGCACTGGCGCAGCCGTTTCGCTATCTGGCCCACAACGGTGAGATCAACTCGATCCAGGGCAACCGCAACTGGATGCGTGGCCGCGGCGCCAAGCTGAGCTCGCCGCTGATGGATTTTCGCGAGTTCGATCCGCTGATCGAACTGAGCGGCTCGGATTCGCAAAGCCTGGACAACATGCTCGAGGTGATGCTGGTCGGCGGGCTGGACATGCTGCAGGCGATGCGCGTGCTGATTCCGCCGGCCTGGCGTGACACCGAAACGATGGATCCGGACCTGCAGGCCTTCTATGAGTATTACGCGCTCAGCTCCGAGCCGTGGGACGGCCCGGCCGGGATCGTCATGCTTGATGGCCGCTTCGCCGCCTGCTCGCTCGATCGCAACGGGCTGCGGCCGGCGCGCTGGTTGCTGACCGAGGACCGGCATCTGGTGGTGGCCTCGGAAACCGGCGTCTACGATGTCGCAGTCGACCGGATCGTCGCCAAGGGCCGGCTCGGACCGGGAGAGATGATCGCCGCCGATCTGTACAGCGGCCAGTTCCTGTCCAGCGCCGACATCGACCAGGTCAATCGCTCACGCCAGCCCTTCAAGCGCTGGATGAAGCAGGGCGTGAGTTACGTGGAAAGCGACCTGATCGATCCCAGCCTGGCCTCCGAGCCGATGGACGATGCAACCCTGGCGCGCTTCCAGAAGCTTTACGGGCTGAGCCGGGAGGAGCGCGATTCGGTCTTGAAGGTGCTCGCCGAGACCGAAACCGAGGCGACCGGATCGATGGGCGACGACACGCCGATCGCGGTGATGTCCGGGCACATCCGCTCCCTCTACGACTACTTCCGGCAGGCCTTCGCGCAGGTCACCAATCCGCCCATCGATCCGCTGCGCGAGCGGCTGGTAATGTCGCTGACGACCCAGCTCGGGCGCGAAGGCAATCTGTTCAGCGTGGCGCCGGAGAACGCGCGCCAGATCGTGCTGAACTCGCCGATCCTGTCACAGCGCAAGCTCAAGCAGATCCTCGCGATGCCGGATTTCGGCGCCAACCACGTCCGCATTGATCTGCATTATCCGCGCAGCGAAGGTCTGCAGGCTGCGCTGCGGCGCTTTTGCGTAGAGGCCGAGGCTGCCGTGCGGCAGGGCTCGCTGGTGCTGCACCTGAGCGATCGCCAGCCGCGTCCCGATCATTTGCCGGCGCATGCGTTGCTCGCGCTCGGCGCGGTGCATCAGCATCTGGTCGGGGTTGGTCTGCGTTCGGACTGCAATCTGTTGGTGGAAACCGGTACCGCGCGCGATGCGCATCATTTCGCCTGCCTGCTCGGTTTTGGCGCAACCGCGGTCTATCCGTATCTGGCCTATCAGAGCCTGTTCGCGATGGGCCGCAGCGGGGTGATCAAGGCCAGGGCGCTGGAGCCGCGCGAACTCGGTCGCAGCTATCGACGCGGTGTGCGCAAGGGTCTGCTGAAGATTCTGTCGAAGATGGGTATCTCGACCATCGACAGCTACCGCGGCGCGCAGCTGTTCGAGATCATCGGACTGGCGCCGGAAGTCGTCGAGCTGTGTTTCAGTGGCACGCCGAGCCGGATCTCCGGCGCCGGCTTCGCCGAGATCGAGGCCGAGCAGTCGGCGCTGGCAGCGTTGGCCGACGACCCGAACGCGCATCTGGAACCCGGCGGGCTGCTCAAGTACGTCCATGGCGGCGAATACCACATGTTCAATCCGGACGTGATCGCCGCGCTGCAGGTGGCAGCGCGCACCGGCGAGCAGGCCGATTTCCGCCGTTACAGCGCGCTGGTCAATGACCGGCCGCCCTCGGCGCTGCGCGATCTGCTGTTGGTCGACCCGCTGGGGCCGCCCCTTGCGCTGGACGAGGTCGAGCCGATCGAGGCCATCCTGAAGCGTTTCGACTCGGCCGGAATGAGCCTGGGCGCGCTGTCGCCAGAGGCGCACGAGGCGCTGGCGATCGGCATGAACCGGCTGGGCGGGCGTTCGAACTCGGGCGAGGGCGGTGAGGATCCGGCCCGCTATGGCAGCGAGAAGATGAGCAAGATCAAGCAGGTCGCGTCCGGACGCTTCGGCGTCACGCCGGCCTATCTGGTCAATGCCGAGGTGCTGCAGATCAAGATCGCGCAGGGCGCCAAGCCCGGTGAGGGTGGTCAGCTGCCGGGGCACAAGGTCAACGAGATGATCGCCCGCTTGCGTTTCGCCAAGCCCGGCATCGGCCTGATCTCGCCGCCGCCGCATCACGACATCTATTCGATCGAGGATCTGGCCCAGCTGATCTATGACCTGAAGGAGATCAACCCGACCGCGCTGGTGTCGGTCAAGCTGGTAGCCCATGCTGGCGTGGGCACGATCGCCGCCGGCGTGGCCAAGGCCTATGCCGATCTGATCACGATCTCCGGTCATGATGGCGGCACCGGCGCCAGCCCGATCAGCAGCATCAAGTACGCCGGCACGCCGTGGGAGCTGGGACTGGCCGAAGCGCATCAGACCCTGAGCCGGAACGGCTTGCGCCATCGGGTCCGGCTGCAGACCGATGGCGGGCTCAAGACTGCGCTGGACGTGGTCAAGGCGGCCATGCTCGGGGCCGAGAGTTTCGGCTTCGGCACCGCGCCGATGGTCGCACTGGGCTGCAAGTACCTGCGCATCTGTCAGCTGAACAACTGCGCCTCTGGCGTGGCGACCCAGCACGAGGTGCTGCGCAAGAAGCATTTCGTCGGTCTGCCCGAGATGGTGATGCACTTCTTCCTCGGTCTGGCGCAGGAAATGCGCGAGCTGCTCGCCAGCCTCGGCGTGCGCTCGCTCGGTGAGCTGGTCGGCCGCAGTGATCTGTTGCAGATC
>JBGTIE010000234.1:0-2750 GCA_041745855.1 Lysobacterales bacterium
CCAGGCCAGCAGATGCTCCAGCGCCGCCGCATGACCCAGCCCCGCCGGCGCCGGCTGTGCCTGCATCCGGCCTTGCGTGTCCCGCAACAGAAACCCCGGGGCGCTGTTGAGCGCCTCGATCCGACCGCTGTCGGTGCACGCCAACGCGCCATCGGCACTCCGGAAGATGGCGAACTTCAGACTCGACGAGCCGGCGTTGAGTACCAGTATGAGCATCGAGTCAATCGCTAGCGCTTGCGGTCGCGTCGCGCTGGCTCTGCGCCAGCAACACCATCACCGCAATGCTGGCGATGCGCGCCCGCATCTGGTCGGCGCGGGAGGTCAGCACGACCGGCACCCGGGCCCCAAGCACGATGCCGGCACTATCGGCGCCGGCCAGATACTGCAGCTGCTTGGCCACCATGTTGCCCGATTCCACATCGGGTACGACCAGGATGTCGGCCCGCCCGGCGACCTCGGAGCGGATCCCCTTGGACCGCGCGGCTTCCTCACTGACGGCATTGTCGAAGGCCAGCGGGCCGTCCAGCAGCCCGCCAGTGATCTGGCCGCGATCGGCCATCTTGCACAGCGCCGCGGCATCGAGGGTCGATTGCAGAAGCGGGTTGACGGTTTCGACCGCCGACAGAATGGCCACCCGCGGCTGCTCGATGCCGAGCACCCGGGCCAGATCGATCGCGTTCTGGGTGATGTCCGCCTTGTGCGCCAGCTCGGGTGCGATGTTGACCGCCGCATCGGTGACCAGCAACAGCCGCGGATAGGCAGGCACGTCCATTACGAACACATGGCTCATGCGGCGGCCGGTGCGCATGCCGGCACTGCCGGGCACCAATGCGGCGAGCAACTCGTCGGTGTGCAGGCTGCCCTTCATCAGTGCCGCCACCTCGCCGTTGCGAGCCAGCGTGACGGCGGCGTCGGCAGCCGCATGACTGTGCTCGACCGAAACGATCCGGAAGGGCGACAGATCAACACCGCACTCGGCCGCAACCCTGCGGATCTTCGCCTCCGGTCCGACCAGCACCGGTTTGATCAGCCCGCGCCGCGCCGCCTCCAGCGGGCCCTCCAGCGAGGCCGGATCACACGGATGGACGACCGCGCAGGGCACCGGTGGCAACCCCTCGCAACGCCGCAGCAGCTTGGCAAGGGCGTCGTTGTGACGCACCGAAAGATGCGGCGGCGCCAGATTGGAGTAATGAATCCGTTCGGTCGGCGCGCGCACCGTGACGCTGCCATGCAGCAACACGTCGTCGCCCCGCGTGACCCGACAGTGGAACACCAACTGCTTGGTCGCCGGGTCGCGCGAATGGACCACGATCTCAGCGGTCAACTCGTCGCCGACCCGGATCAATCCGTCGAACTGGAGCTCCTGAGCGAGAATGACGGCGCCCGGTCCAGGCAGGCGCCGGTTGATCAGTGCCGATACGATCGCCTCGGCACCGATGGCATCAGCCACCATCTCCGGCCGCGCCCGACCCACCAGCGGTTCCAGATGGAACGGATCGATGTCGCCAGACACCATGACCAGTGATTCGACCTCGGTCAGCGACAGCACCCGCGTCACCGTAGCCTTCTCCCCGACCTCGATCTCATCGAAAGTCCGGTTGGTGAAGTCCTCCTCCATCATTCACTCCATCACATTGCAGCGCAGCATTGTAGCGAGTTCGGGGTTTCCGTTTTTCGAGATTCCCCGGGATTCGGGGAACTTCCATGTCCCCAAGGGCCCAGGGCTCAGGCCCAGCAGGTCAAGTCCCGCTTCGAGAGAAGTTCGTCCGTAGGGGGGACCATTTGGCTTCGAAACTGGCTCGGGACTGGACCCGGACTGGGCCCGGACTGGACCCGGACTGGGCCCGGACGGGAACCGGACTGGGCCCGGGGCCCTGAGCTCTGGGCCCTTGAGGCTACATCGATCTCCGAAGCATCAGATTGACCCCGCACCCCCACTCCAAGCTTGACATGCAGCCCGGAAGTCTTAAACTGCGCGGCTCCCAAGCGGGAATAGCTCAGTTGGTAGAGCACGACCTTGCCAAGGTCGGGGTCGCGAGTTCGAGTCTCGTTTCCCGCTCCAGTTTGACAGGCATGACCTCGGCAAGCCGGGGTCATGTCGTTTCAAGACCCGGCGTTCCGTTGGGTTCCGGGTCCCACACGGGCCCGCCGCCTCGGCCAGGTGGCAGAGTGGTCATGCAGCGGCCTGCAAAGCCGCGAACGCCGGTTCGATTCCGACCCTGGCCTCCAAATCGTCAAGAACTCCCCTGCCCCTTCGGGGTGCGGGCGTTCTTTTGCGCGAAACTGTCGGCGACCGATGCGGCAGGCAAAGCAAGCGGCCCGAGTGCAACTCGGGGTTCCTTTGCGCTGCGATTGGCCCGAGTGCAACTCGGGGTTCCTTTGCGCTGCGATTGGCCCGAGTGCAACTCGGGGTTCCATTGCGCCCTGGGCTCTGCCCTGCGCTCTTGCTCTTCTGACCCCTCAGCCCTCAGCCCTCAGCCCTGCCCTTCACCCATGCAACTTCTCGTAAATCCGCTCGGCCAGCGCCCGGCTGATGCCTTCGACACGCATCAGTTCCTCCACGCCGGCCCGTTCCAGCCCGCGTAGTCCGCCGAAGCTTTGCAGCAGGGCCCGGCGGCGCTTGTCGCCGATACCGGGGACATCGTCGAGCACGGATTGGGTCTGCTGTTTGCCGCGGCGGGCGCGATGGCCGCTGATGGCGAACCGGTGGGCCTCGTCGCGGACCTGCTGGATCAGCAGTGCCGCGGGGC
>JBGTIE010000235.1:0-1547 GCA_041745855.1 Lysobacterales bacterium
GGCGGTGACGCTCGGATCGATGGCGGTGCGCCCGGCCAGGGCCGGACCCAGCATCCATAAGCTGCGGTACGCATGCACTGCAGCGTCAGGCGGCAACAGGTGGTCGATGATCAGCCAGCCCTGGCCGCGCAGCCACAACACGCGGCGATGATGGCGAACCGCCAGTGCGTGCGGGCCAAAGCCATTGGCGTAGCTGCCCTCGACGTATTCGAGGTGTGCACCGAGGCGGCAGCGGTCGGAGCTGGGCTGGGTATTGAGCGCGGTGCGCGCCGGCGGACGGCAGAGGATCTCAGGGAGGCGCTCCACCCCGCCTGGGCGCGATTGGCCTTCGCCGTCGACCAGCACCACGCTGTGCGAGCGGCTGCCGCGGCAGTAGTCCTCCATCCAGCGATCGATGTCGCTCTGGGTGTTGTAGCTGAAGTTGCCGCTGTCGACCAGGATGCGCTGACCGCGCGTGGCGAGCATCAGGCCGAGCATATCTTCGCTGCTGTGGCCGGCACCCACCGCCGGCACGCTGAGCAGGCAGTAATCATCCTGCGCGCCGTAGCCCGAGCGCAGAATATGGAAAGCGCCGTAGGCAATGCTCACCGAATCGAAAGCGGGGCGGCGACCTTCGCGGCCGTTGCTGGCAATCCACAGCGATTCCGGCTCATCGAAGCGGCGCGACCAGCGCAGTAGGTACTCGCGCAGATTATCTTCGTGATGGGCCTTGCGCAGGTCGACCATGCCCAGGTCCGGCGTCGCCAGATGCGGTTGGAAGCGCAGCCGGCGGCGGGCGAAGGCGATCAGCGGTTCGCCCCAGGCGGAGCCCTCGTCGCCGAGCAACTCGAGGATGCGGCTGATGATCGGCGGCAGGCCCCAATTGTAATTGGGCGAGCGCTCGAGGTCTGAACCATCGGGCATCACCTGCTCCTGCAATGCGGCGAGAATGCGGCGATAGCCGAGCTCGAAGCAGGTGGTGGCCATGCGCAGGGCCGGCACGGCCACGCCCAAGCGCAGCAGAGCGTAGCTGGTCTCGATGACTTGATTGGGCGTGTTGTGGCGCGGATTGCCGATCAATACTTGGGCATGGTCCCAGGCCAGCGAGCGCAGAATGCGCCACAGCCGGTCGCCATCCAAGCTGGTGCTGGCGGCGATCAGACTCAAACCATCGAGCCAACTCAGCAGACGGGAGGCGGAGCACAACGAAATCCAATGGCCGGGCGAATCCCAATCCGGTTCGCCATTGTCACAGGCTCGCCAGCGGTTGTCGCGCATCGGACGGGCCGGGAAGTAATGCACCGCCAGCGGTCCGGTGTGGTCGCCGGCCCACGGTGACTGCGTGAGATAATCCACGACCAGGCGCAGCCAACGGTCAGCGAAGCGTTCGTCGCCAGTCTGGGCGTAGGCCTGCGGCAGAACGGCAGCCCATTGGAAAATGCTGAGGTGCCCATTGGCGGTGCGGTCGCGGTCGTACCACATCCCGAGATCGAGCACATCGCCCAACGGCGTCGCCGGTTGCCCAAGCAGCGAGACGCCGTCGCGCAGCAGCCGCTCGGCAGCGGCCA
>JBGTIE010000236.1:0-1661 GCA_041745855.1 Lysobacterales bacterium
GCCAGCCAGCCCGCCGGTGAAATGGAACAGCACCCGCCGGGCCAGCACCAGCACCCGCCCGGCGACGCCCGGATCCATCAGCAGCGCGTCAGCGACGATCCAGTCCGGATCGAAGCCCTCCGCCTGCGCCTGCTCCAGCGCCGCTTGCAGGATGGTCTGCTCCACCGCCAGCACGTGTCCACGGCCATTGTTGTCACCGGCAAAGGCGAAATGCATCCGCTCCACATCGCCCGCGCACAGCTCTTCGAAGTGATACGGCAGACCCTTGAGCCATTCGGCCCGCCCGCGTGGTGGCGCCTGCACTGGCCGGATCAGGCAATCCTCGGCCGCCAGCAGCAGCACCCGCTCGGCCTTCTCGGCCTGCGCGCGCGCTGGCGGCAGCGGCCCGATCAGCGAGCCTTCCGGGCTGTCCAGCTGCCAGCACTGCTGCTCGCCGGCGAGCATGAAGAATCGGCTAGCCATCGGCTGATACTCGGTTCACGGCAAAGGGGCGAGTCAAACTGATGTGGCAGATTGGCTCTGCCGGTTTCAGGGCCCAGGGCACAGGGCCCAGGGCCCAGTTCAGAGCCAATCGGCAGCCAGTGCGGTCATCAAGGGCGTAGAAGCGGCTCTTGACCTTCTGGGCCCTGAGCCCTGGGCCCTGGGCCCTCGGATTCATCAGCATTGCCCGCCACGTCAGATTTACTCGCATCCTCATGGCAAGGAATCCAATACTCAGGCGCGCAGACGCTGCGATCATGGCGTACGGTCGTTCATCGCAAGGTGGATCGAGCGGATAGGCAGTCAAGCAGGCCGACTTCAAGTGGTGGACCCCTAATCGTACAGCCCGCGGCTGCGCTGCAACACCCGCCCGCCTTCCGGCTTGCGCTGGAGCAGGCTGTAGAAGGTCTCGCTGTGGCTGCCGACGCGGACCTGCGCGCGGGCCAGGAAATACGAACTGGTGACCCCCAGGTCGTTCCATTCCTGCGGCGGCAGGTTCACCCCGGCGGTATTCACTTCGCTCTGGATCTCGCCGATCGCGGTATAGCTGGCGCGGCCGTTGTTCGACAGCCGGCGCGCCAGCTCCTCGCTGATCGACGGGTGCAAGGCACGCCAGACCGGGATCGTGGCAGTGTTCAGGTTCAAACTCGTACCGATCGGCAGCACCGTTACATGCGGCCGCAGACGTTGGTAAACCTCGTCATCGACACCCTGGATCCAGCGCAGCTCGCCCAGATGGACCATGGGTCGATTGGCGGCGCGGTAGGGCGGATCACTACGCAGATAGTCCAGGTCCTCAGCGCCAGAGCCCTGCACATTGCTGTCGGCGTCGATCCAGTCAGCCACCGCATCGGCGATGGCCGGCGACAGCTCGAGCACCCCGAGCAGGCGCTGCAACCGTTGATGATTGAGGCCATCGCGCTGGCCGTCCTTGCGCAACAGGCTGTTCAGGTTGAAACGACCATCGAGGTCCACCAGCTGACCCAGCACGGTGCCGCCGGGTACCGGCAGCGGCGGCAGCGGCTGTGCCCACATGTCGTCGCGCGAATCGTATCCGCCGCCATCGAGCAAATCCTGGCGCAGCTGCAGCAGGGCCCAGTCTTCCAGTCCCAATGCCAGCTCGCGTGCATCGCCGGCCCGTGCCAGCGACTCGTTGCGGCGCAGATCGACGGCCGCCCGCT